>NZ_BAABLK010000027.1:0-257298 GCF_039544305.1 Paeniglutamicibacter antarcticus | reverse complement strand
TCCCGGTTATCCTGGCATCCATCGTTGGCATGGGGATCGGAGCCGTGTGGTTCGCACGTCCGGTCGTGGGTGCCCAATGGAGGAGGGCTGCGCGCCTTGACCCGGCATCCGCCCCGCAGGGGGTGGGTTTATCCCGTGGCGTTCCTGGCCACGATCACGACCGCCGCCGTGCTCAGCATCGCCGCACACGTTGCCCACCTGGGGATCGGTGGATCATTCCTGGGGGTCTGGATCCTCAAGCGGCGCACTGGGATGGCTCGGCCTCACGTTGGCCCGCGGCACCGTGGAGTACCTATTCGAGCGACGACCCGCATCCTTGTTCATCATCGACATGGGGCACCGGCTAATCGTCGTGGTGGCGATGGCCGGAATCATCGGCGTCTTTGGCGCATAGTCCCTACAACACAAGGAGCTCTCATGCAGTACATGATCATGATCTATTCACAGGAGTTCGAGGCGCCTTCGCCCCAGGACCCCGGTTTGCAGGAACACTTGGCACCCTGGGCAGCGTTCAACCAGACCCACGCGGCCTCGATCCTCGGGGCAGGCCAGCTGGAGCCGGTCGCAACCTCCACGACGATCCGGCGGCCGTTCGGTGGCACCGGCACGATCATCGACGGGCCCTTCGCCGAGACTAAGGAAGTCTTCGGCGGGTAGCACCTCATCGAGGTACTCGATTTGGATGCCGCGCCGGGGATCGGCGCAGCGATCCCCGGCGCGGCAGGAAGCCACGAGGTGCGCCCGCTGAGGCCAGGCTTCCCGGTGTGAGCGCCGATCACCGCGAAGCGGTCACCCTTGTTGGCCCGCGCGCAGAGCGGCCATGTGCTCGCCCTCCTTGCGGCGCGGTTCGGCCTGGACATCGCCGACGACGCCGTCCAGGACGCGCTTCTTCAGGCACTGGGCTGGACCGGGGAACCACGAAATCCCGCGGGGTGGATCTACACCATTGCGCGCAATCGTGCCATCGACGGGCTCCGCCGCCAGCCGGCAGCAACCCGCCCTGGGGCACGAGAGCTAGGTCGCACTCACGCTGCGGCTGGTTGGCGGATCGAGCACCAGCCAAATCGCCGGTGCACTGTTGTTGCCCGAGTCGACGCTGGCCCAACGCATCGTCCGGGCGAAGGCGAAAATCCAGCGCGCCGGGATCCCCCTCTCGGTGCCCGCCCGGCTCGATGACCGCATCGAGGCGCTGCCGGGAATCCTCTATCTGGTCTTCAACGCGGGTGCCCTCTCCGGCGGACCGGCAGAGGGCATCCGGCTCGAGTTCATGGAGGAGTCGATCCGCCTCTGCATCCGGCTCTTCGAACAGGTTCCCGAGAACGACGGGGTAGCTGGCCTGCTGACGCTCGAAATGTACACGCGCGCACGCTCCTCGGCGCGGTTCCGCGACGGAGCCCTGGTGCTGGTTGGCGATCAGGACCGGTCCCTGTGGGATCGTGAACTCATCACGCAGGCCGATGCCGTACGTGTCCGTTCGCTACGAGGCGGCAAGCCCTGCCCCTATGCCCCGCAGGGCGCCATCGACCAATGCCACTGCCACCCGGGAAACACGGATGCCACCAACCGGCCACGCATCGTTTCACTGTATTCGGCTCTTCCCGCCGTAGCGCCCACACCGGCCGTTGCCCTGAACCATGCCGTCGCGGTCTCGATGGCCGACGCGCCGCTTCACGGCTTGGGACTGCTGGATTCATTAACCGACTTGGAAGACTATTATCCCTACTGGGCCACGCGAGGTGAACTTCTTGCCCGATCCGGCCCGATCGAAGATGCGCTCCGGGACCTCGCCCGCGCTGTCCCTGGCCATCAATCCGGCAGAACGGCGCCACCTCGAAGGACGGCTGGCCATCCTGGGTCCAACTTGAAGCGCACGCCGAAGCACCGGCAGGCGAGTCCGCCCTGGCGCTCTGCACGAACAATGTTGCCCGCCGAGGCACTGGTTTCCTAGGTTGCCGGGACCTCGGGGTCAACTGTCGGCGCAACGTCCTGTTCCACGGGCATGCGGTGCCGGGCCAACCACCACAGGCCGATGACCGGCAGCACCAGTGGCACGTAGCCGTAGCCCGAACCGAAGTGCGACCACACCGCCGGGTGGGCAAAGAGCGCGGGCAACGCGAAGCTCAGCATGCCGACCACCAGCACTCCGATGAGCTCGAAGACGACCGCATACCAGGACAGCCTCCAGCTGCCGGGCTTCTTCGATGCCAGCGCGAGCGTCGCCACGATGTACACGACCCCAGCCAACGCGCTGAGCAGGTAGGCCAGCGGCGCGGCGGAGAAGTCGAGCATGATCTGGTAGAGCGCGCGCACCGTTGCCGAAAGCGCCAGCACGCCGTAGACGGCGATGATGATCCGTCCCAGCCCGGAGGAACGTCCGGCGTTGGAGCGTGCCGGTTTCCTGCCCTTGCCCCGTGAGGCGGCATCGACGATCCGTGAACGCTTCACCTGGTGTTTTTCCGCTTCGCTCATGCCGGCAGTGCCCCGTCCCAAATCTGTTCCATCCTGTACAACATCACAAATACGATTGCCCCGGAGACCGCCAGCACCATGTTCGACCACCGTGATTTATCGGTGACCGCCCAGATGAACGCCAGCACCGGGATCAGCAGCGCGGTGAGCAGGTAACCCCAGAACTCCCACGGCTCCCCGTTGATTCCCTGTCCCCCGGCCTGCCGGATAGCCGCGGCAATGCCGTAAACCACCAGGAAGACCTCCAGCAGCGCGACCGAGACCAGCGCAAAGTCATCGGGATAGGTCCGGATGATGGTGGCCAGCACGCCCAGAAGCACCGCCACGGCGCACAGGATGGAACCTGCAATAAAAAATCCGTCAACGACCACGGCGGAATTTACCCCTTAAGAATCAATTGTTCACGCATGGGTGCCAACCGCCTATGAAGCGGTGGCAAAGACCAGTTCGGGCTTGGCCTCGGCGCCCTTGTTCTTCAACAGCGCCACCAGCGTCCCGTCCAGGGCGAACGCCGCGGTCACCTCGTCGGTCTCATTGGCGCTGATGCGTCGGCCGAAGGAGAGCTCGATGCGTTCGTGCTCGGTCAAGTCCCGGCGGATGAAGAGTGCATCGGCGGCATCTTCCATCGGCAGGTACTCGAAATCATTCGCCAGCTGCTCCAGGGTGCGCGCCCGATCCAGCGTGTACGGGCCGACCTCGGTGCGCCGCAGTGCACTGAGGTGTCCGCCGACGGCCAGGTCCTCGCCCAAATCGCGGGCCAGTGCGCGGATGTAGGTGCCCGAGGAGCACTCGACCGTCACGTCAATGTCCTGGACCTTGCCGCCGCGTTCACGGCGGATCTCGTGGACCTCAAAGCGGTGGATCGTCACCGGCCGGGCAGCAAGCTTCATTTCTTCCCCGGCACGCACGCGGGCGTAGGAACGTTCCCCGTTGACCTTGATGGCGCTGACCGAGGAGGGTACCTGCTGGATCTCGCCGGTGAGCTTGGCGATCGATTCGCGGATCTGTTCCTCGGTGAGTGCCGCGGCGATGCGGGTTTGCACGATCTCGCCCTCAGCGTCATCGGTGATCGTTGACTCGCCCAGCCGGATGGTGGCCGTGTAGGTCTTGTTGGCGCCCACGATGTAGGTCAAAAGACGCGTTGCCTTGTTGATGCCCAGCACCAGTACGCCGGTGGCCATCGGGTCCAAGGTGCCCGCGTGTCCCACCTTGCGTGTTCCGGCCAGCCTGCGTGTGCGGCCAACCACGTCGTGGCTCGTCCAACCCGCAGGTTTGTCGACGATGACCAGGCCGGAGCCGATGGCTTGGGTGGGGTTCTGCGGTGCTGTTTTCACGCCCTCCAGTATAGGCCGGTTCCCTGGAGGTATTTTCCAGCGACTTCTTTTCTGCGCTGCGCCCGTTGGATCCGTTATCCACATTTCCCGCGCTGTGCCTCCCGAAACCGGGCCAACCGCGCCACGATGGTTGGCATGAACTTCCAGGAGACCATTGAGGCCCTTACCCACTTCCGTGGGCTGGAGCGTGAGAAACTCGACACCACCACGGCGATGCGTCTGCTCTTGGCTGCGGCCGGGCTGCAGCGCAATCTCGTGTCACATTTGGCACAGACCAACACCTCCCCGGTATTGGCAGCCATGTTGGTCCAGGTGGTGGAGTCGGCACACCGCACCGCCGGCCACCAACAGCTGCTGGTGGCCTCGAATGCCCAGCACGCTCTCGTCCAGGAGCTGCCGTCCGACTCCCTGGACGAAGTCCACCGAATCACCCGGGAACCCGCCGGGTTCATCGCTGGTTCCCAAACCCCGCCCGCCGATCCGCAAACCGTTCCCACCGGCCGCATGCCCCATCTGGACACCGCCGGCTACCTGCAAGCCAGCCTGCACCTCTCGATCTTCGAAGCCAGGAACCGGATGGAAGCGGCAGACCTGTTGCTACCGAGAAGCACCCGAAGCGGTGAACAACGGCCGGCGGTTTTTCAACTGCTGGCCGAGACCTTGGCCTCAGCTAATGCAGAGCCCCGAGAAGTCATCGCCGCGGCGCACCGGCTCAGGGAACTGCGCCCACGCATCGCCCATGCCCCCAATCCGATAGGCACGGCCCGGGATATCGAACGCCAGGTTGCGCAATCACTCATCACGGCGGAGTCGAAGGTCACCACCAAACTCATCAAGACCTTGGCCGCCGATTTTCCCGTCGTGGACATTGCATCGGATCCTGCCGAACTGCTCTCACACACGGGAATGTTCTATCGCGGCGAGAAATCCGGCCTACACTACTATTCTCTTGTCCTTTCGCCACTGGATGCGGAGTACGTCGTCTCCTTGAACGCGGCCACCGATAATCCCCGAACCCTCGCCGGGGACCGCGAGAGGCTATTCGATGAATCACCTATTTCACCAAGCTCCGGGACCTCGACAGCCGATCGCGACAAGGCCCAAGACCTCCTTCCGGGGCTGGGTTCACAGCCCTCGGGCATCCCTGCATGGGCACTGGCCCCGAAGGCCGAAGACGGCAGCCAGTGCGGGGAGAGCGTCGCTATCCAAGATTCGTTCCGACCGGATCCCGCACGGGCCGTCCCGAATCCAAACGAACACGCGATGGCCCCAGGGGTCATCGATGGATTGACCGTCCCCCAACGGCACCTGCAGTCGATGATGAATCTCTTGCGGACCAACACGGTGATCCGGGGTCCGGGCGAAGGCACCACCGGGCTGCCCTCCCCCACCTTGGTGGTCCATTTCAGCGCGCAGTCGTTGCTGGAAATGGCCGAGGCCAACGGAATCACCACGCATGGCCACCCGGTAACGGTCCCCATGGCCAGGACCTTGTTGTGCAACGGCGAATTCCTGCCCGTCGTTTTCAACGGGAAGGGCAAGGTCTTGGACCTGGGACGGATCAGCCGGAGGTTCCCCGCACACATGAAACGTGCGGTGCTGGCGCGAGACGGCGGATGCTTGGTACCCGGCTGCACCGTGCCTCCGGAACACGTCGAATTCCACCACCGTGAAGCCTGGTCCTTGGGTGGGGGGACAAGCGTCAAAAACTGCCTGCCAGCGTGTACCTACCACCACCATATGATCCACTTGGGATACATCCAGGCGGTTGACCTGGATGGCCTGCCGCATGTCATCATGCCCGGACACCTCGATCCGGAACGAAAACCCCGACGCAACACTTATTGGGGCATCCGACCGCTTATTTCCGTGGCCTGATGCCAGCACGCAAACCGAAGGCATTCCGGTCAGCAACCACTGCGGCTGAGTGCCGTCTTGGATTCAGCATCCGCTCCTGCAACGGCACCGGCCCATCAACGAACACCTGTTCACAGATCGAATGAGCGTGGCGGCATTTCCCTCGTTGGACCACACCACTGAAGGAGTCTTTGCGGGGCGTTGACTTCCAACACCACTGGCTCCTAACGTCAGGATAAGAGGGTCGATCCGAAGAAGGCGAATGCTATGAGCAACCATGAGCGAACCGTGCTGTGGGTGGCAATACTTGCTTCCTTCGTGGCGTTCCTCGACGGCTCCATCGTCAACGTGGCCCTGCCAGCCATAGCCAAGGACCTCGGCGGAGGCATCATCACCCAGCAGTGGGTGTTCGACGGCTACCTGCTCACTCTCGGATCCCTGATCATGGTCGCCGGAAGCCTGTCGGATATCTTCGGGCGGGTCAGGATCCTGCGGACCGGACTTGTCCTTTTCGGCGTCGCCTCCCTGTTGTGCGCCGTTGCGCCGAACGGAGGCATCCTGATTTCCGCACGTCTGCTGCAGGGCGCCTCCGCCGCGCTGCTGGTCCCCAGTTCGTTGGCTCTGATCACTTCATCCTTCAAAGAAGCACCCAGGGCGCGGGCCATCGGGCAGTGGACCGCGTGGACGGGCACCGCGTTCGTTGCCGGCCCGCTGCTTGGCGGATTCCTGGTGGACGCCGTCTCCTGGCGACTGGTGTTTGCCATCAATGTCCTGCCGATCGCGGCTACCTTGGTCTTGCTGGCACGACTTCATGATCCAGCGAGGACCGAATCCCGGACGCCGATCGATTTCCCCGGTGCCGTGCTGGCTGCCCTGGGGCTGGCAGGAACCGTGTTCGCCTTGATCGTCCAGGACGGGCCGGGCTGGGGAAACCCCGTCGTCTATCTGCCATTCGCAGCTGGCCTCGCATGTCTTGGCGCGTTCATTTGGCACCAGGCTAGGACCCCGCACCCGATGATGCCGTTGCACCTTTTCCGCGAACGGAACTTCGGTATCGGGAACCTGTCCACCGCGGCATTTTATGCAGGCATCTCCCTGGGTACGTTCATCATCCCGATCTTCCTGCAGGAGGCTGCCGCCTTCACGGCCTTCGCCGCAGGGATGGCAACCATCCCGCTGACACTGATGTCGTTGGCCCTTTCGGCACTCTTCGGGCCATTGTCGGGCAAGTACGGACCAAGGCTGTTCATGTCCGCGGGGCCGGTACTCGCCGGAGCGGGGTTCCTGCTGATGCTTTCCGTCTCGGACCCGTTGGATTACTGGTGGCAGGTCCTGCCCGGCGTCGTCTTGTTCGGGATCGGACTGGCGGTGACCGTTGCCCCGCTGACAGCAGCAGTTCTGGGTGGCGTTGATCCGGCGCAAAGCGGCATCGGCTCGGCCATCAACAACGCGGTCTCCAGGGTGGCAGGGCTGCTGGCCATTGCCGCGGTTGGCTTGATCGCCGGGCCGGTATTGGATACCGCGGCCTTCCACCGAGTGGTGCTGGTGGCTGCACTGCTGATGATCGCAGCCGGCATAGTCTCGGCATTCGGCATCAGCAACACCAAGCATGCAGAATCCCTGCCCGTTCCTGCGGAGGCCACCGCGGCATGCCACGATCGCATCGTGCCGGCCGGCACCACCGAATAGTTGGTTCGAACACGATCAGCGTCCACGCCTGCCACATAGCCACGCCATTTCCCGGTTCTTGTTACTTGCCGGTCGGGATTGACTTCGATGCATGCGAATTCTATTCTTCTCAGTATCCGGCCGGCGGCCGGATTAACCATGTGTCGGGCAAGGTGCAACTGGGGACACCAAAACCCTCGTCCCGTAAACTACGGCATCACCTCGTAAAGCACTTCATCTACGCGATTCGCTCTTCGGCCATGTGCCTCGCAGGCCGAACCCCTGCTGCGTCTTCCTTCCCGCTGCCAAGGGCCACCCCGCTTGATGAAACGAGCCAGTTCAATAGTTCACGCGCTGCAACGATGCGGCGCGCCCAGTTCTCTTGGCTAGGACCACCATCATGAAGTTTCGCGCGTTTGCGGCTGTCGCCGCTGCCTCGGCCATGACGGTGACGCTCAGCGTCGCCCCTGCCCAGGCCCACAACAACCACCACCCGCCTTCTCCGGAAATCAGCAACGTCAAGACGCTTGCCACCGACCTCGGCGGTCCGCTGAAGGTCGCATTCGGCCCGCATGGCAACACCCTCGTCGCCGAGTCCATGGCCGGCCAGCTCACCTCCGTCTCCCGATCCGGGAAAAAGACCTCGCTTGTCTCGGCTCCGGGCATGGAAATCGTTGGCGTGTCCTATGCCCGCGGCACCACGTACTACTTTGAAAATGCGGGATCCGGGGGCGAGGAACCTCCCCCGGGGGCCACCCCGGCGTTGCTGAAGACCATTGACCATCGGGGCAAGAACCGCACGGTCACCGACATGGCGGCCTTCGAAAAGAAGCACGATCCCGACGGCAAAACCGTCTACGGCGTCCGCGACGTGACCAAAAAATGTTTGTCCCAGGCACCCTACCTGCGCTCAAAGGGAGAGGTCTATTCACACCCGTATTCCTCGCTTCCGACCCGCCACGGGCTGTACGTCGGTGACGCAGGTGCCAATGCCATTCTGCGCGTGAACCATTCGGGCAAGGTCTCCTTGGTCAAGGCGGTTCCCGCCGAACCCATTGCCATCACCACGGGTGTTCAGGCGGCTGCCGCGGAGATGGGCATGAACGTTCCCGATTGCATGCTCGGACACAACTACTGGGCCGAGCCGGTTCCCACCGACATCACCATCAGGGGTCACTGGCTGTACTACACGGTGCTGCCCGGTGCCCCTGGTGAATCGCTGTCCAAGGGCAAGGTCTACAAGATGGACTTGCGCACCAAGCAGACCCACGTCGTTGCTTCGGGCCTCAATGCTCCCACGGGACTTGCACTGGATCGCCGGGGCAATCTCTACGTGGCAGAGCTATTGGGCGGCGGCATCTCCAGGATCGTTAAGGGCAAGGCCGTGACGGTGATGCCGGCACTCCTGGCCAGTGACGTTGCCATCCGTGGCCACCGGCTGATTGCCAGCACCGAAGCGCTTACGCCCTCGGGGAAGCTGGTGACCGCCAGGATCAGGTAGCCAGGCAGGTTCCTCGTTCTGGGCCGGACCGCATTCCGGGCCCGCCGCCAAAGCAAGAAACCCCGGACGGCTCCTGGAAAGCCAGGATCCCCGTCCGGGGTTTCTTGCTGCCCGGTAACCGGGTTCCAAGCGAAAGCGCCTAAGCGTCTTCCTCTTCGTCTTCATGCTTGTAAGGGTCCGCTTCCCCTGCGAAGTCCTTGCCTTCGGAGAGGGCTGCGACCTCGGCATCCTTGGCCTTGGCGACCTTCAGCAACGCTTCGAGGTTCGAGGCGTTGACCGGGATCTCGTCGGCAACGAATTCCAGGGTGGGGGTGAGCCGAACGGTGACGTTCTTGCCGACCTCCTTCCGGAGCACTCCCTTGGCCTTTTCCAGGCCGACCGCTGCATCGGCCTTGGCTTCGTCCTCGCCAAAAACCGTGTAGTAGATGGTGGCATGCTGCAGGTCGTTGGTCACCCGTGCATCAGTGACGGTAACCGTCTCCAGGCGCGGGTCCTTCACGGCCTTGCCCAATGCCTGGGCAACAACCACCTTGATGCGTTGGGCCAGTTTCGCGGCGCGAGCCGAGTCAGCCATGATCACTCCTTCTTTTGACACACTTGTGAACAACCAGCCGAGAGGTTCCTGCGGTGGGGCCGCAGCCGCATGTGGCTGCGGCCCCACCGCTGGATACCCAGACGGGCTACGGGATTAGACGCGCGGCTTTTCGCGCATCTCGTAGGTCTCGATGAAGTCGCCGTCCTTGACGTCGTTGAACGAGCCCAGACCGATACCACATTCGAAGTCCGTGCGGACCTCGGTGGCGTCGTCCTTGAACCGCTTGAGCGAGTCCACGGTGAGTCCATCGCCGATGACCTTGCCATCGCGGGTGACGCGTGCCTTGGAGTTTCGTCGGATGGTGCCCGAGCGCACGATCGAGCCGGCGATGTTGCCGAACTTCGAGGAACGGAACACCTCGCGAACCTCGGCGGTGCCCAGCTGGGCCTCCTCGTACTCCGGCTTCAGCATGCCCTTGAGCGCCAGCTCGATATCGTCGATCGCACCATAGATGACCGAGTAGAAGCGCATGTCGACGCCCTCCTTGTCGGCCAGGTCGGCAACGCGCTCGGCAGGCTTGACGTTGAAGCCGATGATGATGGCGTTGTCCACCGTCGCGAGGTTGACGTCGTTCTGGGTGATGGCGCCAACGCCGCGGTGGATGACGCGCAACTGCACACCTTCGCCCACGTCGATCTTGAGCAGCGAATCCTCCAACGCTTCCACGGCACCGGAAACGTCACCCTTGAGGATGAGGTTGAGGGTGTCGATCTTGCCGTCGGCAACAGCCTGGTCGAAGTCTTCCAGGGTGACGCGCTTGCGACGCTTGGCAAGGGCCGCGTTGCGGTCCGCTGCTTCGCGCTTCTCGGCGATCTGGCGAGCAGTGCGCTCATCGTCGGTGACCAGGAAGGTGTCACCTGCACGCGGGACCGAGGACAGGCCAAGGACCTGTACCGGGCGCGACGGCAGGGCAACGTCGAGGTTCTCGCCGTTTTCGTTGAACATTGCACGCACACGGCCGTGTGCGGTACCGGCAACGATGGTGTCGCCGACGGCCAAGGTACCGGACTGGACCAGCACGGTTGCAACCGCACCGCGACCCTTGTCAAGGTTGGCTTCGATGGCAATGCCGCGAGCGTCCTTATCCGGGTTGGCGCGCATGTCCAAGGCAGCGTCTGCGGTCAGCAGAACGGCGTCGAGCAGTTCGTCGATACCGATCTTCTGCAGAGCCGAAACCTCGATGAACATGGTGTCGCCACCGTATTCCTCCGGGACCAGACCGTACTCGGCCAGCTGGCCCTTGACCTTGTCCGGGTTCGCTGCGTCCTTGTCGATCTTGTTCACTGCCACGACAACCGGGACACCGGCGGCCTTGGCGTGGTTCAGCGCTTCAACCGTCTGCGGCATGACGCCGTCGTCGGCTGCGACCACGAGCACCGCGATATCGGTGACCTTGGCGCCACGGGCACGCATGGCGGTGAACGCCTCGTGGCCCGGGGTGTCAATGAAGGTGATCGCGCGATCGATGTCCTCATGGACGTGGTGGATCTGGTAAGCACCGATGTGCTGGGTGATACCGCCGGCTTCGCCCTCAATGACATTGGACTTTCGGACCGCATCAAGCAGGCGGGTCTTACCGTGGTCGACGTGACCCATGATGGTGACAACCGGCGGACGTGCTTCAAGCATGTCCTCGGTCTCGGCTTCGATTTCGGCATCCAGGTCGATGGAGAACGAGGTGAGCAGTTCGCGCTCTTCGTCCTCGGGGGAAACCACGGTGACGACGTAGCCGAGCTCCGCGCCCAACACGTCGAAGGTGCCTTCATCCAGCGACTGCGTTGCAGTGGCCATTTCGCCCAAGTGGAACAGGACGGTGACCAGTGCTGCCGGGTTGGCGTTGATCTTGTCGGCGAAGTCGGTGATCGAGGCACCGCGACGCAGACGGATCACGGTGGTTCCGTTTCCACGCGGCACGCTCACGCCGCCCAGGCTCGGAGCACTCATCTGCTCCAATTCCTGGCGCTTGGCGCGCTTGGACTTGCGCTGCTTGCCGCGACCGGCGCCTCCCTTGCCGAAGGCACCCTGGGTACCACCGCGACCGCGGTTGGGACCGCCGCCGCCCTTGTAACCGCCGCCGCCGCCAGCTGCACCGGGTGCACCCGGGGCTCCGCCTGGACGTGCCGGGCCACCACGGCCACCTGGGCCCGGACGGCCGCCGGCCGGAGCCGGACGTTCGGTGCGGTTGGGCATCATGCCCGGAGTGGCACGTGCGCCGCCCGGTGTGCGCGGACCTGCACCCGGTGCACTTGCCGCGGGACGCGGACCGCCTGCGCCTGCTGCCGGGCGAGGACCGCCGGCACCTGCTGCGGGACGTGGTCCACCGGCACCAGCTGCCGGACGCGGGCCACCTGGGCGGGGGCCGCCCGGACGAGGACCGCCGGCACCGGGGCCGCCGGTGCGCATGCCCTGCTGCGAGGCAAATGGGTTGTTGCCCGGACGCGGTGCCCCTGGCTTGGCACCCGGACGCGGGGAGGAAGGCCGTTCGGCGCGTTCTGCACGCTCGGGACGTGCGTTCTCACCGGCGGGGCGCATGCCCTGCGAGGAGGAGAACGGGTTGTTGCCCGGACGCGGGGCGCCTGGCTTGGCACCCGGACGCGGGGCACCCGGGCTCGGTGCCTTGGACTCGGCCGGAGCCGGAGTCGCTGGACCCGATGCAGCAGGTGCTTCGGGAGCCGGTGCAGGCTTGGTCTCGGCAGGCTTCGGTGCAGCCGGGGTTGCCGGTGCGGCAGGAGCCTTGGCGGCCGGAGCCGCCTTGGGTGCTGCCGGAACGGCGTCGGGGAACGCGGCGCGCAGCTTGCGCACCACCGGTGCCTCGATGGTTGAGGATGCGGAACGGACGAATTCGCCCATTTCCTGCAGTTTCGTCACTGCATCCTTTGAAGTGATTCCGAGCTCTTTGGCGAGCTCGTGTACGCGGACCTTAGCCACATTTCTCCTGTCTGAAGGTCCGCGCTCACTTCCTAAAAAGTTTTATGCACGAACCAACGTTTGCTGTCTAGCCCAGCATCCAAAACGGATGCCCAAGGCGCTTCGACGCTTAACTGATGCTTCATCGTTAGGCGCTCATCGTTTGGAACTCATCGGGTTTCCATCAGATTTCTGTCCCGCTTTCAGGGTTGGACGTTTCTAAAGGCCGGTTTCCCAGGTTGGGACCTTTCCTTGGCCCACGCTCCGCCAACAACGAGGAAGCATCCACCGCGGTCCGATAGGACCGTGCGAATGCCCCGCGCTGTGCGGCACGTTGGGCACATTCCGGGTTGGGGTGCAACCAAGCACCCCTCCCGGCGAGACGACGGGCCGGATCGGGAACGGGAACGGCCTTGCCGTCCTTCTCCCTTACGACCCAGCGCATCAGCTGGTTCTGGTCCACCACCGTGCGGCAACCAATGCACGTGCGTTGCGGCTGTTGCTGCATCGACACGTTGGTTCTACTTCCGCAATTGATTTACCACTTCGCATAGTGGACCACAGATAAGTCTAGCGCGTTTCGAGGTTTCGTGGAGCGTGCGCTGGGACACGTACTCACGGCCTGGATGCCGGACTTCGCGTCGCCAAGCAAAAGACCGCCGGACAACCAAGCCGGTCGGTACCAATGTGGTTCCGGCCGGTTAGGTTGTCCGACGGTCTTGAGGCGGCGGGGCTTGTTACTTGGTCAGTTCCGCATCCGAGATGATATCGATGCGCCAGCCGGTGAGTTTGGCTGCCAGTCGGGCGTTCTGCCCTTCCTTGCCGATGGCCAGCGACAGCTGGTAATCGGGAACCACGACGCGGGCCGAGCGAGTGGCCTCGTCGGTGATGGTCACCGAAACGACCTTGGAGGGCGAGAGCGCCGAGGCGATGAACTTGGCCGGATCGTCGTTGTAGTCGACGATGTCGATCTTCTCGTCGTTCAGCTCGTTCATCACGGCGCGCACCCGCGACCCCATTTCGCCGATGCACGCACCCTTGGCGTTGACGCCGGAGATGTTGCCCTGCACAGCGATCTTGGTGCGGTGGCCGGCTTCGCGGGCCAGGGCAACGATTTCCACGGCGCCGTCGGCGATTTCCGGGACCTCGAGCTCGAAGAGGCGACGCACCAGGTTCGGGTGCGAACGCGACAGGGTGACGGCCGGGCCCTTGGGTCCGCGGGTCACATCGACCACGTAGCAACGGATGCGGTTGCCGTGGGTGTACTTCTCCCCCGGTACCTGCTCCGGCGGTGGCAGCAGTGCCTCCACGGTGCCCAGATTGACCTGGATCATGATCGGGTTGTTGCCCTGCTGGATCTGCCCGGAGACGACCTCGCCGATCTTGTCCTTGAAGACTCCCACGACGTTGTCGTCCTCGGCATCGCGCAAGCGTTGCAAGATGACCTGTCGTGCGGTGGAAGCGGCGATGCGCCCGAATCCGGTTGGGGTGTCGTCGAACTCGCCAACGACGGTGCCGTCTTCCTCGGTCTCGGTGGCGAAGATCGTCACGTGGCCGTTGCGGCGGTCGACCTCGGCGCGTGCCTGGGGCATCGCTCCGGGGGACTTCTGGTAGGCCAGCAGCAGTGCCTGCTCAATGGTTGGGATCAGTATCTCGAGCGGAATCTCGCGTTCCTTTTCGAGCATGCGCAGCGCGCTCATATCAATGTCCAACTCAGGCCTCCACGTTTTCGTCGTCTTCGTCATCAAGTTCTAGTTCTTGCAGGTCCGCGGCCTCGGCCCGGGTGAACTCCACCTCGACGTTGCCACGGCGGATGGAACCGAATTCCAGGGGGCGCGATTCGCCCTGCTTGGGCTTCATGCCCTTCTTCACTTCGATTTCCGGGACGATCGTGATGCCGGCATCGTCAACCGAAACCAACCGGCCAAGCAGGTTGTCTTCGCCGATGACGTTGACCTTGACCATCCGTCCGACGTTGCGCTTCCAGTGGCGCGGCAGCGTCAATGGACGCGAGGTCCCCGGGGAAGATACTTCAAGTTCATATGGGTCCGAGGTGTCGTGCGGATCCGCATCAAGGGCCTCGGAGATCGAACGGGAGACCTCGGCCACCGCGTCGAGTTCAAGGCCCGCGGTGCCGTCAACCAAATCGACCACCACGTGCACGATTCGCGTATCCCCGGCGCGACGCACATGGACCTCTTCGAGCACCAACTGGTGGGAGGCAACGGTGGGCTCCAGTAGTTCGGTGAGGCGGGTAGCCTCGAGCTGGATGTCTGCCGGCTTGCCGGTCATGAAAGTCCTCCCACATTATTCGATGTTGTGATCACTAGGGTAACGACTTTTCGGCCCTTCCGTCTGCCGCGCTCCCCCTGCATGTCTGCTCTGCGGGTTCGTGGGATGATCAGTGGTGATGGATCAGCACCCAGAGAACCCCAAGCACCAGCATTCCTCCCGGCCCTTCCGACTCACTGCGCGGGGCCGGGCATTGGCCGTTGTCGCCGTGTTTGCCCTCGCCGCCGGAACGCTCGGAACGGGGGTGTACCTGAACCGGGGATCCCCTACATGGCAACGGATCCTGGGCACCGAGCCGGTCATCGAACGGGTTCCCAAGGCAACGGATGAACTACCGGTATTGCTTGAGGCACTGGACTATATTCTTCAGTTCCCGAAGACCACGACGAGCGCGAAAACCACCGAAGCGTTGGAAGGCACCGAGTCCGTGCTCGAGGAGCATGTCGAATTACTCACACCCGGCGCCTTGGCGGCCCTGTCCAGTGCCGCGGCGAGGGAAACCACGGGCGCCGATCCCGAAGCCCCGCCGGCAGCGATCCCGCCGTTGTCCCCGCCCGAATTCGCTTGGCGCCTGGCGCAGACCGGAAACGACCTGCTGGAGCAGGCGCTTGCGGCACCGGAGCAGGAGTCGCGCAGGCTCGCGGGGTCGGGGATCGAGTTGGGCCTCCAGGCCCGCACCGTGCTCTTAGCCACCGGTGCTGCCCAGGAAAAGATCGAGGCCTTGCCCGCACCGGCCCCATTGCCGGCTGACGGAGCCGGGGCATCGACTCCCTCCCTCAGCAACGTCCCTGAAGCGGAGGCAACGCCGGCGACCGCTTCGCCGGAACCTTCCGCCTTGGGCGATGGTGATACAACGACGGCGCAGGCGGGGCTCCCGGAGTTCGAGTTCGCCAGCTGCCCGGTATTGGTCCCCGGCGACACCGGGCCCAGCGACGGGGCCGGGGTCGAGGCACAGGATACCTCCGACCCCGGCCCCTCGGAGGGCGCTGCAGTGAGCCTTGGCTCCGGCCAGCTGCTGGGCGAGGTGATCGACGCCGCCTACCGGCTCGGTTACGCCTACGACGTTGCTGGGGCGCGGACCAATGCGGGGCTGCGCACCACGGCCTGGGACAGGTCCGGGGTCTTGGTGGATTTCGCGGAGTCGCTCGAGGGCCAACTTGATGAGGGCCTGGACTGCGCGCCGCTTCGGCAGCCTGCCTACCAATTACCGGCCGATGCTATCGAAAACCCGATGGATTCCGCACACAGCGGCGAGGGGCAGTTGGCCCTGCTTCTGCGCGACGCCGCGGCAGCCCAAACAGGCAATGCCCGGGAATACCTGTTCACCGCAGCGTGGGACCACGGGCTCTATACCCAGCAGGTCACCGGCACCGCTCCGGACTTCACCCAGGTCAAGGACGTGCGGCAGGAGCCGGAAACCGCACCTGGGTCTCCGGCGGCTCCTGGCAACTAACCACGGCCACGATGACTCCCGGCACGCACTTCAAGGACCGGGCTCGGTCCGCGGTGGACCTGCTCCACCGTGGGCAATTTTTCCGGCACGCACCCACGAAGGTCTTAGCGAGCGGGATGACCCGTATCGGCTGGGCCCGGGGGCTTTGCCGTCCTTTCCGGAACGAACCGGACGACCAGGACGACCAGGAACGCTGCACCTAGTGCGTACCTGACCCACTGGGCATCCCCGGACATCAGGTGGTCGCTGATGAACAGCACAACCACGAGAATGCTCAGGGCGATCTTCTTGATAGGCACCGCCCTTTTCCTGGGGACCGCTTCCTCCCTGGTCACTGCCGTTGAAAGGTATCCCTTCACCAGGGGTTCATCCCGGGGGCGGGCCCCAACGGTAGCATCCAGCTGTTGGCCACGGGATGTGGCATCCGGGGCGTGCCCGGCCAAGGCCTATTCCGCCGCCCGTTCGTAGGGAAAAGGGAAACGCACGGCCACGAAAATTACCTAGGAAGCCGGGAACAACACGTCGTAGCCGAGCTTGAGGATCAGTGCGCCAACGACCAGCAGAAAGACGACCCTGATGAATTTGCTGCCCTTGGCCACCGCCATGCGCGCGCCCAGGTAGCCGCCGCACATGTTTGCGGCGCCCAGCACCAGCCCGATCCCCCACAGCAGGTGGCCGGAGGGTATGAAGAACGCCAGTGCGCCGAGGTTTGTTGCCATATTTACGATCTTCGCCTTGGCGCTGGCAGCCAGGAAGTTGTACCCCATGAAAGCGACCATCGCGATAATCAGGAAGGATCCGGTGCCCGGCCCGATCAGCCCGTCATAGCCGCCGATGACCAATCCGATGACCGCGGCCACTGCGTAGTGCCTCGACCCGGAATAGCGCAGGTCCGTTAGCTCCCCTGCGGTCGGGCGAAAGAGCGTGAAGAGCCCTACGGCAACCAGAGCTGCGATGATAACGGGCTTGATCACGGATTCGGGCAACAGCGTGGCAAGGATCGCGCCGCCGAAAGAACCCATCAGTGCGACGCCCGCCATGGGCAGCGCCGTTTTCAGATCCGGCTGTGCCCTGCGGTAGTAGGTGATCGCGCTGGTGGTAGTGCCGAAGATGGAGCCAAGCTTGTTGGTGGCCAAAGCCTGCACCGGGGAGATCCCGGGCACCAGCAACAGCACCGGCAGCTGGAGCAGTCCCCCGCCGCCAACGACCGCATCGATCCAGCCGGCGGCAAAGCCGGCAAGCACGATCAGCGCAATGGTTCCGGCCTGCATTCCTTCCAGGCCGGAACCTTCAAGCAGCGCTGCTGCCTCGAACACGCCTAGCCCTTGACGAGGGCAGTCAGTTGCGCAACGACCTCGTCAACGGAAACGTCACTGCGTTCGCCGGTGGCACGGTCCTTGACCTCGACGAGCCCGTCGACCAGTCCTCGTCCGATGACCACGATCGTCGGTACTCCGATGAGCTCGGCGTCGGAGAACTTCACCCCGGCCGAGACCTTCAGGCGGTCGTCATAGATGACCTCGATGCCAGCTGAGTGCAGTTCATCGGCAATCTTCTGCGCGGCTTCGAAGAGCTCGGGAGCCTTGCCAGTGACCACCAGGTGGACGTCTGCCGGGGCGACGTTGCGCGGCCAGATCAGGCCGTTGGCGTCGCGGTTGGATTCAGCCAACGCTGCCACCGCGCGGGTGACCCCCACACCGTAGGAACCCATGGTGACGACCTTGAGCTTGCCGTTCTGGTCAAGGACCTTGCAATCCAGTGCCTGCGCGTACTTGCGGCCGAGCTGGAAAATGTGGCCCATCTCGATGCCGCGGGCGGTCACCAACGGTCCGGATCCGTCCGGGGCAGGGTCGCCTTCATGCACCTCGACGCACTCGATGGTGCCGTCCCAGGTGAAGTCGCGCTCGGCCACCAGGCCGAAGACATGCTTTCCGGACTCGTTGGCACCGGTGACCCAGGTGGAGCCCGGGACAACACGCGGATCCACAAGATAAAGGATCTTGGAGGCCGATTCGAGGCCGAGCACTGCCTTGCCTTCGCCCAGGCCCGGACCGATATAACCCTTGACCAGGGTCGGGTGCTTCTTCAGGTCGTCTTCGGATGCAGCCTCGAGTTGGACATCGCCACCTGTTTCCAGGTGGGCCGCGATGTTTGCCTCAACACGTTTGAGGTCCACGTCGCGGTCCCCGGGCAGTCCGATGGCCACGAGCTGGCGTTCACCGGTGGGCAGCTTGGCGGCCAGCACGACGTTCTTCAAGGTCTCAGCGGCACTCCATGCGCCGCTGGCGCGCGGAGCAACCTCGTTGGCACAGGCCACCAAGGTCTCGATGGTCGGGGTGTCGGGGGTGTCCTTGACCTCGAACGCGGGGGCGTCGGTGTAGTCGATGTCCGCAGGGACGACGGTGGTCACGGCCTCTACATTGGCGGCGTAGCCTCCGGCCGAGCGCACGAAGGTGTCCTCGCCGATCGGGTTCGGGTGCAGGAATTCTTCGGACTTCGATCCGCCCATGGCACCGGCGGTGGCGAAGACCGGGAGGATTTCCAGCCCGAGGCGCTCAAAAATCCTCAGGTAGGCGCCGCGGTGGGCCATATAGGCCTCGTCAAGGCCCTCGTCGTCGATGTTGAAGGAGTAGGAGTCCTTCATGATGAATTCGCGGCCGCGCAGCAGGCCGGCACGAGGGCGGGCCTCATCGCGGTACTTGTTTTGAATCTGGTACAGGTAGACCGGCAGGTCCTTGTAGGAACTGTAGAGGTCCTTGACCAGCAGGGTGAACATTTCCTCATGGGTCGGGGCCAGCAGGTAGTCCGCGCCTTTGCGGTCCTTGAGCCTAAAGAGTCCCTCGCCGTATTCGGTCCAGCGCCCGGTGGTCTCATATGGTTCGCGGGGCAGCAGAGCCGGGAAGTGGACTTCCTGGGCGCCGATGGCGTTCATTTCCTCGCGGATAATGGCTTCCACCTTGCCCAGCACGCGCAGTCCCAGCGGCAGCCAGGTGTAGATCCCTGGCGCGGCGCGGCGGATATAGCCGGCACGAACCAGCAGCCTGTGGCTGGCGACCTCGGCCTCGACCGGGTCTTCGCGCAGGGTGCGCATGAACATTGTGGAGAGTTTGAGGACCAAGCTAACTTTCCATTTCCGCGGACTGTTTCCAGACCGCAACATAGTGATTGGGGGGTGCAATTGTGCGGGCTCCCGGCGTTGGTCCCACAGAGCAGGACCGGGTCCGCTCATAGCGACACCGGGGTGCAATGCGGTCCATGTCCATCACGCGAGAATACGTGGACGAACCGGGGACTACAAGGCACTTGTTATATCCTACGTTGCTGCTCGGGCGCCGCGTGGCATCCGGGCGGCGAAGGGCAATTGCCACAGCCGCGCAGGGTCACGGCGTGCCTGCACGAGGTTCCGAAATCAGGATCCCTCGATGTGCAGCAGGACCAGGTTGATGTACTCCTCGGCCTTCTTCACCGCGGCATCCGCGTCCCGTGGGTTTTTGACGTCCACGGCTACCTTGTTTACTCCGTCATAGCCGGTAACCGTCACCGTCTTGGTGACCTTGCCAACGTCCTTCCCGTCGGCCGTGGCCTTAACCGTGCCAGCACCCGTGATCGCCAGCGTGGTGGCTGCATCGGTGTTGGCCTGGCCCTCATCTACCTGAGCATCGACTTCCCGGCCCTTCAGCTTCAGGGCGTACGTGGCACAGTTGACGGGTTCCAATTTGTCGATAGCCAACACTTCATCCAAGCTCCCTGGATCATCGAATGAACCGATGCTGATGCGGTTGCCTTCTGCATTCGAATCCGCCGGTAGGTTCACCTCGACCATGTTCATGTGGCTGAGCATCCCGTTCGAGCTGGACGTTGCGTACCCCTCGCATGCTGCAGGGTCGACTTCTATCTCCCCGACCAGTCCAGCCAGCTTGGTAGCCGAGGCCTTCAACGCGGAATCCCCGACGATCTCCACGCCACCACCCTGGTAGTAGCTCTCCACTGCTTGGGCCACTTGGAACAGTTCATCGGCGCTCAACTGCGCACCGGTTGAGGCGGCGCCGTCGGTCGTTCCGAAGCCGTTACCTTCGTCATCCGAGTCTGAGTCCCTGAAGCCCGAATCGGATTCGTTCTTTGTGGGTTCTTGCGCTTCGCTGCTTGCCGATGCTGTCATGGTTGCCTGTGGGTCTGCCTGTACGGTGCTGCTCGGGGTGGGGCCAAGGAGGCCGGAGCAGCCGGTCAAGGCAAGGGATGCTGCGAGCGGCAGTGCCCAAAAAACGGTTTTTTTCATCGTTACCTCATGACGTGTCATCGTCCGCAGGCCGTAGGCCTCGAATCGGAGTTACCTGAACACCCTACACAGTTAGCCGAGCCATTGAACTAATCCTCCGGGCGAGAATTCCTTGGTACCGTGTGCCCGCCCGCACAAAGACAAAAACACGGCGGGCCGGGGGTTGTCCCCATCCGACGTCGCCCGGGCACCCCGTCAGGTGCGCAGGAGAACCCTGTGTCGCACCTGCAAGAGCCTGCGCTACCTTTCCCGGCCTGTTTCCTGCCCGGAAAGCGGAACGGGCATGAAGGTTCGCCCGCACCCAATGGGGTTCAGCGAATCTTCCTGCCCGTTCGGTACTACCGGGGCCCCTACTGGCCCGACATGTGCAGCAGCGCTTCGTCTATAGTGTCCTGCGCCTGGATCAGCGAGACATCGGCGTCAGTCGGCCCGGTCACAGTGACTGCCACGACGTTGTTTCCGTCATAGGCGGTGACGATGACGGTCTTGACCGTCTGGCCCGCAACCTTCACGGTGCTTAGGTTGGCAAGGGTCACGTTGGCATCGGTGGTCGCCTTGCCGTCCTTCAGGCTCGCCTCGACATTCTGACCCTGCATCTTGACCGTGTACTCGGAGCAGTCGGCGGTAGCTGCCTTGGTCTTGGCCAACAGGTCGCCAACGAGTGCGGAGTCATCGAACGAGCTGATGGCGATGGTGGTCGTCTGGGCGCTCGCGTCACCGGGAACCGCCACGGCGACCTGGTTGGCGTGGCTGATCTGGTCGGACACGCTGCCGGTATTGAAGACGGCACACTTTTCCGGGGAAACCTCCATGTCGCCCATGACGCCTTCGAGCTGCGAGGCGCCATCCTTGAGCTCGGCATCTTTCAGGATCTGGGTCCCGGGGCGGGGGTCGGTTGCTTCAAGCGCCTGTCCGACACTGTAGAGCTGTTCTGCGGTCAACTGCTTGGCAGGAGTCGCCTTTGCCTCGAACGAACCCTGTCCGTCGCTTCCGTCACTCGAATCCCCGAAACCCGAATCGGCTTCCGACGCGGACTCGGTGGGTGCCGTCGCCTGGGCCGACGCTGATTCCGACTCGGACGGGGTGGGTGCCGTCGCACTCTGTTCGACGCTGGCTTCGGTCGGGCTCGGGCTGGACTCGGAGCCGAAGAGGCCGGAGCAGCCAGTCAATGCGAGTGTTGCGGCTAGTGGCAATGCCCAGAAAGCGGTTCTTTTCATCGTGACCTCATGAAGTGTCTTTGTCCGTGGCCGTACGCCCCGAATCGCGGTTACATGAATACCCTACACAGTTAGCCGAGTCGGTGAACTAACCTCTCGGCGCTGTGCAGCCCCCGGCACGGGCTTCCCGCCCCACCGCCGGAAACACACGGATGGCCCCATTGCCCCCATCCCGCCTTGTCAGTCATGGCCCTTGCCAACCGTTCGGCGGCACCAAACAGCAGCAGCGAACGACCGAAAAATATCGGACCCGGGCCGATGCCACAGTTAACACCGAGACCGGCAGTGTCGCCACGGACATCGCCGGCAAGCCGTTCCGTGTTCTTTTCCACCCCGGCGTTCGCCGTTCCATGATCTTCTCAACGCATTTCCGTGCCTCAATCCCGCCGATGGCGGCGGCAAGCTGGGTGCGAGGCTTTGCCCCGCACCACGGAGCAAGCAAATCCTCGAGCCCTGCAGATGACACGGTGGGTCGTTCCTGGCCCGACCCCTGCAGCAATGCGCTCACTCGATAAGGCCTTCGGCGTTGGCCACCGAGACGCCGGGGCCCTTCGGGGGAACCACGTAGATGCCGACCCTGTTGCATCCTGTCGAAGCCACTGACGCTCGAGGTTCTTTCACTGTGGCCAACGAACATCGCCGTGCCCCTGGCCGCCGACGCCTCTGGTCCGTGATGGCGCCACCGCAACTTCAGCGGCATCCTCTTTAGGAACCGAGGGAAACGCTGATGCCTTTCACTGTCGTTAAAGGGGGACCGGCTACTACGTCTTCCGGGAGACCATCTCCAACACCGCGGTTGCCCGCTCCTGGGCTTCGAGAGGATCTTTCGCGGTGTCGCTCCCGCCGGTGATGCTGACGCTGACCACGTGGGAGCCTTGGATTCCGCTCACCGACACGATGTTGATCTTGGTGCCGCCGGTGTCAATGACGACAAGGTAGGCCCCGTTATGCGTAGCGCTCGTAGTGGCCTTCAGCCCCTCCAAGGTCATTTCCATTTCCTGTCCTTCAAGCGTCAGGGTGAACTCTGAACAGTCGTTGAGGAAACCCACGCTTCCGGACAGGTTCGCTTTCGCGTCGGCCACCTCGCCGTAGGAGCTGATGCCCACTTCGGTTTCTTCAAGGTAGGTGTCCTCGGGCAGCACCCCGGAGATGGTGTTCATCTTTTCGAGTTCCGCGGCAATCTCCCCTTCGACAAAGACGTTGCAGGCTTTCGGGGTGATCTTGATGGCTTCGCTCGCCTTTGCAGCCAGCGGAATTTGCGCGGTGAGCATGTCTTGATCGGTGATGACGGCCTTTTCGTTCACCGCGGCGATCAGCTCGGCGATTTCCGCCAGGTCCTGGGCGTCGAGCTGCCGTGGGGCGGCCTGCGAAGAGGATTCCATTCCTTCCGGAGCTCTCTGGGAGCAGCCCGGCAGCATCAGTGCAATTAACGGAATCAGCAGAAACGCGTATTTCTTCACGAAAATCCTCGAGGGGTGCGGGCGATGCGGTGGTGCACGGACCGTGAGCAGCCGTTGCCCACCGTCCACAGCCTATGAGGGAAGAAGCGCGAAGCAACAAGGCCACGGCGCTTTGCGGCGAGTCGCAGCTCCGGCACGTGACGTGCCCACCAGCACACCGGCACGGGTCCAAGGGACCGCCTTGCGGCCTTGGGCCGGCTAGGGCGCCGGAGTCCGCCCCGGCTGTGTGCTGCGCAGGATACCCAGCATCGACTCGATGTCGGCCAACGCCTGTGTGGTGGCTTCCTCGGGTTCACCGGCAACGACGCGGGTCGCGGTCATCATGGTATGCCCGTCAATGGCACGGACTGAGACGCTACGGGTTTCCTTCGTCCCGTTCACGCTTTCGAGCATGCTGGCCGAGGAATACGGTGCCGAGGTCGTGACATCCAGTCGCGAGACGGTGGAAAGGATCGTTTGTCCGTCGGCGGTCACGGTGTACTTGCCGCAGGATTCGTCCAGGTGCTGCTGCGCCGCCACATCCGCCACCAGTGCGCCGCGATCCTGGTATGACGCCACCATCAGGTCTCCACCGCCAGCTGGCGGCAGGACGGCCGCGGCCATGGCCGCCTGGTCAAGCTGCTCCCTGATGTTGCCGATCCCGTAGAGCCCGCATTTCTCAGGCACAACGGTGATCCCTTCGAGCCATTTCTCGGCCTTGGGCAGTTGGCTGCGCAGGGCTTGCTGGTCGTTGACCTGGGTTCCCGGTGTGGCATCGGCCCACTTCTGCACGGCTGCCATCATCGCCGCCGCGTCCAGGTAGCCCATTTCCTCGGCCACCGGCGTGTTTTTAGGGATTGTGTTCCCCGGGGTGCTTCCCGGGCCGGGGACCGGCACCGGGGCCTGCGGCGTCTGCGCAGGCTCCCCGGGCTGGGCCCCGGGGTTGCTGGTGCAGGCGCCCAGTGCGAACACCAGGCAAACGGCGGCCAGGGATGTGAAGGCCTTGGCGCTCTTCGCAATGCTCCGTGATGGGTGGGAGGTCACGTATGGCTTTCTGCTCGGCGGCCCGCAATACGGAGCACGATCTCGGTTTTCTGGGTTCTCACGGGCTCCCGAAGCGGCCGGGGACTCAGAAGAGGATGGTCGCAAACTCTCCGATCTCTTCGAATCCGACCTTGGTGTAGGTGGCGATTGCCGGGGCGTTGTAATCGTTGACGTAGAGGCTGGTGGTCGGGGCAAGTCCCAGTGCATACTGGGCAACGGCCGCCATGTAACCGGCGGCCTTGCCCATCCCGCGCTGCCCGGGGCTCATCCAGACACCCTGGATTTGCGTTGCCCGGGGGGTGACGGTGCCCAATTCGGCTTTGAAGGTGATCGCGCCGTTTGCGTCGAGGTCGAGCAGCGAATGTCCCGAGGCGATCAACGAGCGGACCCGGGAGCGGTAAAACGATCCGCCGTTGGTTAGCGGCGAGTACCCTAGCTCCTCCTCGAACATCTGCGCGCAGGCGGGCAAGACAACGTCGTACTCCCCCGGGTGGCTGGGCCTCAGCATGGGGGCGGGTTCGACGCAAGGGGCTCCGGAGAGGGTCATCAGGGGTTGGTTGGGGCGTACGCTGAAGGCCTGTTGCGGGCCCTCGACAAGTACGCTCCACATCCCCATGACCGCCTCGGAGGGGCCAAAGCAGGAGGCAAAGGTGCGGTTCAGCGACTTCACGGCCCGACCGAACTCCTCGGCATCGGCCGCCGTGATGTTGATCGGGACGATGTTGGCCCCGATCCAGCACGCGGAGACCAGCAAGGAACCTTCGAAACGGCCCAGGATCAGCGAACCGCCCATGCCCGGACGGGCGGATCCGGTGACGTCCAACTGCGCATCCATGAAGATGTTCGCAACAGGGTCAAGGGAAACGAGTGCGCGCAAGGCTGCGCTGTCCGCGTCCCCCAAGACACGGATGGCCGATGTGAGCGCGTCGCCGGCTCCCGGGTTGCGTCTAGCTGACGGTAACCACGGGGCCACTTTGGACAGGATTTTCGCCATCCGCATTCCCCATTTCCTCGGCGATGCGCATCGCCTCTTCTATCAGTGTCTCAACAATCTGGTCTTCGGGCACTGTCTTGATGACCTTGCCCTTAACAAAGATCTGGCCCTTGCCGTTGCCGGAAGCCACACCGAGGTCCGCCTCGCGGGCCTCGCCGGGTCCGTTGACGACGCAGCCCATCACGGCAACACGCAGCGGCACCTCGAGTCCTTCCAGGCCCGCGGTAACCTGGTCGGCCAACGTGTATACATCCACCTGGGCGCGGCCACAGGACGGGCAGGAAACGATCTCGAGCTTACGCGGGCGCAGGTTCAGCGACTGCAGGATCTGCGCGCCGACCTTGACTTCCTCAATCGGCGGGGCGGAGAGCGAGACGCGGATGGTGTCCCCAATGCCCTTGGAGAGCAATGCGCCGAAGGCGGTGGCGGACTTGATGGTTCCTTGGAAGGCAGGGCCTGCCTCGGTGACTCCGAGGTGCAGCGGCCAGTCCCCGCGCTCGGCCAGCAGCTCGTAGGCGCGGACCATCACAACCGGGTCGTTGTGCTTCACCGAGATCTTGAAGTCGTGGAAGTCGTGTTCCTCAAAGAGCGAGGCTTCCCAGACGGCGGATTCGACAAGGGCCTCGGGGGTCGCCTTGCCGTACTTTTCCATCAGGCGCGGATCCAGCGAACCGGCGTTGACACCGATGCGGATCGAGGTGCCCGCGGCCTTGGCGGCCTCGGCGATCTGCTTGACCTGGTCGTCGAACTTGCGGATGTTCCCCGGGTTCACCCGGACGGCGGCGCAACCGGCGTCGATCGCGGCGAAGACGTACTTGGGCTGGAAGTGGATGTCGGCGATCACCGGGATCTGCGACTTCTTTGCGATGATCGGCAATGCCAGTGCGTCCTCGGTCGCCGGGCAGGCAACACGCACGATGTCGCAACCGGTGGCCGTAAGTTCGGCGATCTGCTGCAGCGTGGCGTTGATGTCCGTCGTCGGAGTCGTCGTCATCGACTGGATGCTGATGGGGCTCTCGGAGCCAACACCGACCGAACCCACGTTGATTTGGCGGGTCTTGCGTCGTGGGGCAAGAACCGGTGGCGGAGCCTGTGGCATGCCGAGACTGACCGGGATCGAGGTCAAGATTTCCTCCGTGGTGTTTAGTGTTCAAGCTGATTCCATTATCACCCCTGCGGGCCCCCTCCAGGGGCAGTAATCTCGCAGGGCGAAGCTATACGCGCTCCCACGGGCCAAGGCAAGGCCCCTGATCACACTTCGGTGCTAGCTAGGCATGGTGCGCGAGTTCACCGGTGACAGGGCTCCATTCGGTCATCCGCAGCACGGCGATGGTGCCGTTGATGGCGAACGGGTCCTTGGCCAGTCTCTCCGCCAAGGCTGCCTGGCTCGGGGCCGCAATCAGCAGCAAGGCGCCGGAACCATCGACGTAGGGACCCGAGGCAACCAGTGCGATTCCATCGGAATCCGCGACCAGACCGGCCAGAAATTCCCGGTGCGCCGGGCGATGTTCGTCGCGGATGGACTCGGTATCGGCAACATATACGTATTCAACTGCAAAAACACTCATGGGCAACAGCATAATGCGTCCCGGGCCCAAAGGTGTCTCCGCTCCCCCGCCGGCGCACGCCGGCGACCTCCGCAGCGACCGGGATCATCCCTGCGGCCCGGGTCCGTCGGCCCAGTGCCCCGCGAGCCAATCCCGACCTGCGATCGGCCAGGTACCCCGCCGGGTCAACCGAAGATCGACACCGGGGCAACCTTAGTGTGAACACATAAAGGCCCCGGCAGTGCTGAAACACTCCGGGGCGTGGTCACCGTAACTAAGGACGGCAACATGAATAATCCTAGTCCATTCACGCCCGGAACTCGCGTAAGAGTGTTCCCTGCTGGCAAGACTGGCACCGTGGCAGAGTCCACGCCGCGTTATGCCTCCATCCCCGGCTTCGTGCCCGTACTTTTCGACGGCCACGATAAGGCCCAGCCCTGTTCCGCTGACAACCTGGTCAGCATTGAGCAGGTGGCCAAGTGAAGCGCGCAGTACAACGCACGGCACAAAGCGTGTTTTGGCTGTCCTGCGTCTCCGTAGCGCTCATGGTTGCCGCTCTCCCCTCCCTGCTCACGGGTCCGTTCTAGGGCCTCTCCCACTCCCCCGGGGCGTACACAGTTTGTACTCCCTTGGGCGGTGGTTGGGAAGTGATCACGGGACTCTTGGGGGATTCCGTGGCCGCTTCCGAGCCACACGCTCGGCGCGTTCCTACTGTCCTAGCGCTTCACAGTGACAGCGCGGTTTAGTACCCACCTTTAGGCCAATACCGCTTGGCTACCGACGCCCACGGCCGGGGCACCGGGTGACGACAGCGTGCCCTCGTTTTGAGGGTGCGCTACAGGTCGTTCAAATATCGCTGAGAGTGGGCGGGGGCTTTGGGAAATTCTGGGGTGGGGACCTTGCAAGGCCAGGGCCCTATGGGCTCCGCTCTTCTACTCTTTGAACCGGACCCCGTGAGCACGTAAGCAACCTGATCCCCTGGCAACGTGAGCGGCCGGCGTTCCATCCTTCGCCACTATGAGAGGTAGTTTCATGCAGACACAACAGGAGCGGGCAACACAAGGGCGGGCAACACGGCCGCATGGTTACCCGGTAAGTCCTTCGGCTTCGATCTATGACGCTGGTGCATTCACCATTGGAGCGGGGAAGGTGTGGCATCGTCCGCGGTTCTTTGCTGGGGTGCAGGTGATCGCTTGGTGCGGCGCGTACGGCTTCTCTGATTACTTCGCTGTGTATCCCGGTGATTGGCAGGGGCAGGACTA
Organism: Paeniglutamicibacter antarcticus; assembly: GCF_039544305.1. Taxonomy (NCBI): domain Bacteria; kingdom Bacillati; phylum Actinomycetota; class Actinomycetes; order Micrococcales; family Micrococcaceae; genus Paeniglutamicibacter; species Paeniglutamicibacter antarcticus. The sequence goes on along the minus strand of NZ_BAABLK010000027.1, from coordinate 229,443 downwards.
CAGCACGCGGCCAGTGCTCTATGGTGGCGCGGATGCTCTGCCACTGTGCACGGCGTGTGTCGATTCAGTGGGCCGGGCCCCGCTACAGTAGAGATTTTCCGCCGGCCAGTCGCCGATAAAACTAACTATTGAGGATCTAGAAGCAATGGCAACTTTGCGAGAAATGAAAATAGCAGACTTGAATGATCACGGCGCGTGGCATGTGCTCGGCTTCATGTTGGAACGAATCGAGAGCAACGGGAGTGCATCACAAGGAGATGTGAATGAAGCGCTAGATTCCCTGATTAGTTCCCGTGAGCCCGGCGAGTACATGAACGCACGGGCTTGTCGGCGGAACGTCGGGGCTTATGCTGCACACCCGGATAAGGCATAGCTAGGCGCAGTCGGACTTTTCAGGGTCAACCGTGAAAAGGTCGTGGCGTCCCTTATGCCATGGAAAGGCCCCGCTCACCGTTATGGTGGCGGGGCCTCTGTCGTGACGGTCAGGACTTCGCGTTGTTCCGTTCGATCATGTTTTCGTGGAGGTCTTTGCACATGGCGCAGACGGCCAGCTTGGGCCCGCGTGCCGTTCCTCCGCCTTGCGCTTGGATAACGTAGGTGGCTCCACACAGTGCCGTTACCGGTGTTCCCATGACGATTGATTCCGTGATCTGATTCTTTAGCGCAAAGTGGTTGAATCCCCGGCCGTTGGCGTTGAGGTCGATGCTCTGCGGGGCGGTGGTGCTCGTGGTGCTCGTTGTCATGCGTCTATCTCCATTTGTGTGGTGGTGGTCGGTTGGGCGGGGTGCCCTGGTCTTAGTTATTCGGCGGTGGCTAGGTAGCGGTAGACGGTGGCGCGTGAGACTTGTAGACGCTTGGCGATGTAATCCACGCCCTTGCCTTCGGCTTTCCACTTGCGGGCATCGAACAAATCTAGTTGGTTTGCCTTGCGGGGTCGGCCTCCGTGGTGTCCGTTCTTTGCTGCTTCGGCCAGTCCTGCCCGTGTGCGCTCTACGATCTGGTCTCTCTCGAGCTGTGCGAACGCGGACATGATGGTGAGCATGGCCTTCCCCATGGGGCCGGCGGTGTCGATGCGCTCGGTGAGGGATTCAAACATGCAGCCCTTGGCTTCAATGGTTTCGATCAGGTCGAGCAGGTTCTTTGTGTTGCGGCCCAGCCGGTCGAACTTCCAGATGACTACGGTGTCACCTTCGCGCAGGTGGTCGAGCATGGCGGTCAGCTGGGGGCGTTCGGCTTTGGTGCCGCTCACGCCGTCATCGGTGAATACGCGGGTGCATCCGGCGGCTTCGAGTGCGCTGGTCTGTAGTGCGGCGTCCTGGTCGGTGGTGCTGACTCGTGCATATCCGATGCGTGCCATGTCCTGATCCCTTAGTCTCATATTCCCGTTGTGATGTTGATATGAGACTAACAGGTTATGCGACACGTTTGCAAGACTGAGCGAACCGCGGAAACATGCAGCACGCTCACATTTGAAATGCGTTCGTTCCAAGTCGCACCCATCCAACGTATTTGAGACACAACAAAGGCCCCACCAATAACGGCGGGGCCCTGCTGGAACGGGTCTAAGCTGCGGCGACGCGCAGGGCGGTCTCTGCCCCTGCAAGGAACGCACGGCCGGCCTTTGACACAACCATGCGCCCATCTTCCATTGGTGCCCGCATGGCGGCCAGCTGGTCGGCTAGTTCTACCTGCTGTTCTTCGGTCATGGTTCCCACTCCCCTACAGGTCGATGCTTGCGGCGCGCAGCGTAGCTTCTGCCCCGGTGATGAAGTCCATCCCCCGGCGACTGATGCCCAGCGTCTCGGCATAGTCCGGATCTGATTTGAAAAGTTCCTGCACCTTGGCCAGGGCGTCGGCTGCTCCCCAAACGGTCGGGCCGGGGTTCTCCGGGTCGTCGCCGGTGATCGGCGGGTATCCCAATGAACCGTCTTCAAACATGCGTGCGGCGCGCTCCATGGGCCCGGGCTGTGCCGTGGTGTCTGTCTCGTTGCTCATGGTCCTAGTCTCCCCTAGTTGAACGTGCGGCCGTCTGCCAGTGCTTCGGTGACACAATCCGGGACCATGCCGGCGTATTCGTAGAGCGGCTGGCCCATCGAGGGGAAGTCGGTCCCTAGCTGCTGGTTGATTTCCCAGAAACTATCAGGTGTTTTCCCGTTGGCGATGAAGTATCGGATGACGGCCGTGCGAACGTCGCCGCGGAATGCTTCGTCACGGAGTGCCCCGGCCTTGCCAACATGGGACACCGTGGCAGTGCCTTCCCGGTAGCTCCGGCGCTCCCACTCGGCATCGTCGAACTCTTCGAGCTTGGCCAGCATGGCATTGACCTTGGCCTCGTGCGCGTCGGCTTGCTTGCGTGCCTTGTCGGCGCGGGCTGTTTCGTCCTCGGCGGCGGTTTCCAGCGCTGCAAGGCGTGCCGTTTTCAGTCGGCCGGCTGCCTCGGTTGCTGCCTGGTCATAGGCGCGGGCCTTGCGTTCCAAGCTCTGCACCTGCAAGGTGACGCGTTCGGCGGCGCTCTCGTCTTCGAGGATCGCGGCCCCGGCGTTGGCGTCGAGGTCGTTTGCTTCGGCGCGTGCTGCTGCTGCCTTGGCTTGCCACTCGGTGACGGTGGCCTCGGCTTTGATGATGTTGTTCTGTGCGCGTTCGGCACTCGTGGCGATAAGGGCCATGGTGTGATGCTCCTAAGTCAGTCGGTAAGTTTGCGGGTGTTGCGGTCAAGCTCGGCGGCCGCGGCTTCCATGCGGGCGGCTTGTGCCTCTGCTATCGGTCGGGCCTTATCCACAATCGTGGTGAGGGCCAGCAGGCGGGCCCAGTACGCGGCGCGGGACTCGAGGCGGGCATAGAGTCGGGCGGGCATCCATCGGGGTCTGTGCACGCCGTCCATGATGTGGCCCAAGGCGTATCCTGCGTACTCGCTCACGCCGTCCCCGCCTGTCTTGCGGACACCGAACGCCCGGTGCAATAGAAGCTCATGGGCGAGGCACACATAGGACTTGTGGCCGCTGGCATCGATCACTTCACTGTCCGCGTTCCCGGGATAGTTCCCAATGCACATAGTGCAGGTGTCTCCCACGCCTGTGGAGTTGGGCCGGCCGGTGAAGATCGGACCCATGAGCGGGTGGATCTTCCCGCCGATGTGCAGGGCGGCGGCTTTGAGCCTTAGAGCCACGGGCTCTTGCCCTGTTCGCTAATCATCTGAATGTTCCCGTTGACGCGTGTCGTCTTAGGTGTGGTGCTCAGCTTGGCCGCGGGCTTGGTGGTCGCGCTCTTCGGCTTCGCTTCGCGCACCGTGGCCGTGGTGCTGGTGGCCCGTTCCTTGATGATGCGCGCAGCTTCGTCGAGACGGTCAAACTCGGTGGGGTTGGATGCGGCCGCGGTTTCGTAGGCTTCAATGAGTGCCTGCTCTACACGCATTTCGACGATGCCGCCGGTGAGCTTCGGATCTGCCTTGAGCATGGCCTCTGCAAGCTGCGTCTTGGCGGCTTCCACGCCCAACGTGCCCAGCCAATCGTTGGCGCCGGGCTTGCCTGTGCCGATGGGGTTCTGGTCGTCGTGGCCCAGTGCCTTGAGTACGGCGTTCTGGTGGGCCTCTTCGACTTTGCTGGGCTGTCCAGTCAGCACGCGGTGGATGCTGTCGTTGTGGGCTTCCTTTGCGGGGCTGGAAACGCCGTTGAGTGCGTTCACGATGTCTTGGTTGGTTGGCTCTGCCATGGTCCCTACTTCCGAAAGTATTGGTGTTGTTCGGTGGGCCGGGGCGATCCAGCTCCCGGCCCACCATTGGGGGTGAGCGTCCGAAAAACCCTTGCGGGCAACCCGGCTCCGGACGCTCGGTGTCAGGGAGAGAAGGAGGAAATGAACCTGACATGCCCCACTCTGCCCGGGTGCAAAGTATCGTGCTGCTAATTTCCCCAAACACGGGAATTTGAGGTAACTAGGCGGCCTTCGGCATGGTCTGGGCCAGCTTCAAGGCGTCCAAGCTCTCGCGGGAAATATGCCAGAACTTCCCGTCACGCTTCCCAGTCAGTCGCCCGGCTTCCCGGTACTTGCGGACCATGTTCACCGTCCGGTCAAGCTCTCGCGCTGCAACGGCGGTAGATACCCACGCGGGCGGCTCCGGTGCTGCCGCAAGTGCTGCCATAGTCCGTAGACCCTGCATCTCGCGGTAAGCCTCTGCGGACTCGCGGATTTCGTGAACCTCGTCCATGACCTTGGCGCGCTCCCCTGGTGGCAGGTTGGCGAGGATCTGGGCCAGCACGGCCGGGTCCGGCAACCTTGTCACAAGGACGTGTGAAGTCAGCGGCGATAAGACAGCACGGGCAATGCGGGCCCGGGACTTGGGCCGGTAGCCGCTCATGCTGCATCCCCCGCTAGCCGGCGCATTTCCTCCGGAACAATCTGCCCAGTGAGTGCGGCCTGTTCCGTGGTGAGGTTCAGCCGGTCAAGGATGCGGCGCACGACCATAGCCACAAGTGCCCCGTCAGCTTCGGCCATACGCAGGCGTCTCTCTTCGACTCCGGCGCGCAGGGCCTTCGAGGCGTACTCGGCAAGCTGGTCTTCGGCTTGGCGCAGGAGGGACCACCACACGCTTGGCAACGCCTTCTCTGTGGACACGGAGATAGGTCCTTCGGGGCCCACACCTTCCCGGTGCTCTATCGTTCCCCATGCCAGATGCGCGGGTTCCAATTCCTGCACCTTCCCGCGCAACCATTGGACCTCCCCGTGCTTCCACGCAATGAGCTTTAGCAGGGCCTGCGCCGGGTCTATGGGGGTCGGTTCCCCAAGAGCTTTTAGAGCTCGTCTGGCGGCGTCCTGTTGCACTCGCTCGGCTGCCTTCGCGGCAACGGATGGGGCCTTTGCTCCATGGATGTTGCAGACGGTCGCGCCCTTGGCCGGGACCCGCTTGCATCGGTTCCCCGATTGCTTGGCTTTGGCGGTGCATTGTCTGGTGGCGTCCATGAGGTCATCGGATTCTGGTGGCGTCCATGAGGTCTCTGCGTTAGTCATGGCGTCGGTCCTGCTGGTCGTCGTCCTGGTGTCGTGGTGCGCGTTGGGTGTAGTTGCTCTTGGAGGTTGCGCGCTTGGCTGCTTCGAGTAGTGCGCGCTGGCGTTTCTGGTGTCCAATGTCGTGCTTTTGCTTGGCCATGGTTCAGAGCTCCTGGGGGTTGATGATGCGGGCGCGCAGGGCGGCCAGCTGGGCTTTGTGGGTTGCGGCGTGGTGCTGGTGGTAGAAGACGCGTTCGTTGAGGTCGTGCACGTCTGGCATCGGGTGTGTGTCGAGGCCGGCGCTCCTGCCTGCTGCTAGCACAACGTCGTTGATGTGTAGGTTGAGGGCGGTCGCGATGCCTTGGAGGGTGTTCACGCTGGGGAATGCTGTGCCGGTCGCGGTGGCCAGGGCTTGGAGTGAAGCGGCCTTGACCTGCCCGTCGGATGCTTCGGCAAGGTTGGCATATGAGCGCTTGCCCTTGTGGGCTTGGATCAGCTCTTGGAGGTTGTTCACGGGGCGGTTCCTTCGGTGTGAGTTTGTCCAGTGGGGGCGCTGGGGGTAGATGGGGTAGACGTTTGCACTAGTCCCCTACATTCGATTCCCCCGAGAGTCGATGCAAAAGAGTGCCCCCTGCTGCCCCCTCGTGCCCCCATTTCAGCGTTTCGCCTAGTCAGTATTGGGTTCATCATTTTTGAGTCCTGCCCCCTTCCAGTGGAGGGTTCCGCGTATCTTTGCCTCTCCGATGCCGGGAAGGGCTGCAACACGGGGCACAAGGGCCCGGGGCGTGAGCTGTTCCGCTCCGTTGTCTCGTGCCCATTCGAGGTATGCATGATGCAGGTCCGACCGGCTCACGCGGGCGTTCGGGTTCATCACGCATTCGTCGGCCATGAATTGTTGGACGGTGTCATTCTCGGCGCGGTAAGCATCGGTGCGGGCGAGTACCTGGGCAGGCGCATTTAGCCCTTCCCGGTGGTATGCCCAAAGGCCGGCTACTGCCCAGTCAAGGATGGAGTCAGCGGCTAGCTGTAGGTCATCCTCGAGGCGGGTGTCTTCCTTGCCCTCGAAAGAGACATCGAACGGGACCACGCGCATTCGTGCCCAAACGGCCTTCGCGGTGGGGTCCACGTTGGGCAGTTCATTGGTGAGCATGAAGAACGAATGGGATGGTTTGAATTCAATCCGGTCTTGGCCCATGAACTTTGCTGAAATGGTGTCTCCACCTGTGAGCGTTTTCATGGTGGATTCTGCCAGCTCCGAGCCCTTCTCAAGTTCGGACATGACAGCGAATCGTGAACCGCGCAGGACCATTTGAGCGGACAACTCCCCGGCGGATTTGTGCCCCTTGTATTTCCCCGAGACAAGCATGTCGTTTGAGGCGGTGACGGCGTAGTCCCCGAGCATGTTTGCCACGGCGTTGGCAAGCACAGATTTCCCGTTTCGTCCTGTGCCGGTCGCTATGACAAGTACGTGATCAATGACTTTCCCAATGAGTGCGGACCCCGTGAACCGTTGCAAGAATTCCTGAACCGCGACGTCTGGCAACGATGAGTTGAGGAAGTCGACCCATCGGGCACTGTCGATGCCTGGCGTGTAGCTGGCATTGCATATTTTCGTGATCTGGTCGGCCGGGTCGTGTGGTCGCAATTCGAGTTTGTGAAGGTCGAGGGTGCCGTTTTGGCAGTTCAGTAGGTACGGGTCTACGTCAACTTCGGCGGCGAATAGTCGGCGTGAAGCGAGATCTAGGACGCTGTTTGATCCTGCCCCGGTGTTAGCGGCGCGCAGGTCGGCCGCTAGGTCTTTGTCTGTCATCCCTTCTGCGGCCCAGCAGACTTTTATAAGTTCGGTCAGTGTCTTGTGTGCCTGTACCTTGTGGAGGTCAGCGGCCCAGCGGGCACCGTCCCAGTAGTGCCAGCCGGTGCCGTGGACATAGAGCGCGGTTGATTCTGCATACTGGGCGAACCGGGCGGCAATGCGCTGGTGTGAGCGTAGCCCGCTGTCTTGCCACTGGATTGGGGCGGCGTCGTAGGTGTCGGCTTGGAAGTAGTCGGGAATGGTCATTAGTGGGCACCTCCGGCGCTTTGGGCGCGGTGCTGCGCCACGTCTACCCATTCGGCTGCATTCTTGGCCGCGGCCCGCTGGTGGGCCTCTTGTGCGTCCATGGCATAGAAGATGCGGGCGGCGTGCTCGGCTTCGGTTTCGGCGCTGCGGTCGGCCGCGTTGAAGCCTTGAATGTAGCCGGCTTCGATGCCCATGAAGTAGATGCGCGACGCGGTGCGATTCTTGCAGATGAAGTCTGTCAGCTCTTGATCTGTCGTCATTCGGCCTCACCTACTGGCATGAGTCGGCACAGTACTAAGTGGGCCTCGAGCCCTTCGGTGGTGGCACGATCAAGGGCGCGTTGGGCGCTGGGAAGGTTCCAGTAGGTGCGGCGTCGGTAGCGGCGGGGCACGTGATCGCCGCGGACCTGAACCACGGCTACATAGACCCCTGCGATTAGGCCGGTGGGGTCGATACCTTCGCATGTGTCGGGTAGAGTTGGGTCATCGTGTGATGCTGTTGCAGGGCCCTGGTTCGCCGCCGGGGCCTCTTGCTTTTTGTGGTCGCTCATTAGGAACGCTCACCGCCGATGAATAGCGTGGATACGCGGTCTACTTGAGCTTGCGTGAGCGGTGGCCAGGACGCAGCAACCTTGGCAATGTGCGCGGCGAGGGCTTCGGCGGGCGCGCTCATGCGGCACTTCCCTGCAAGAGGGTGGAAAGCTGTTTGAGCTGCTCGGCGTCGAGCTTGGGGCCCGTGTTGAGTGCGACGCGGATCTGATCGGTTAGGCGCGCAGCTTTGAGGTTGCGGCGTGCTTCGATCAGGTCGGGGTCATTGTCAGCCCGTGAGCGTGAAAGCGCTCCAACTTTGGCTTTGAAATGGTTTACAGCGGACATGGTGGACGGTCTCCTACTAAGGAAACAGTCCGCTGAAACTGTGGCTTTTCGCCGTACTCACGGTGTTGTACATATCCGGGCCGTGAGCCCCGCTCGAATCACATGCTTGTGATTCACCTCTAAACTATCAGTGCGTCGCGATAGTTGCAACGTGGCCATGACGCATGAATCCCCTACTCAAGTACGATGGACTTTTTCCCGGTGGCCAGGGCCGCCACGTAGCGCAACAATAGGCTGTCAGCCTTGAGCACGATGTTCCGCTTGGGATTCTTCACCCGGCACACTGGGCATTGGATGGTCACGCGCTCGAGGTCGGCAATGACGTTGCCTGGCGAGTTGTCGAGGTGTGCAGTCGGTCGGCTGTCGGTAGTCAAGTTTGCGCCGGCTGCTCCCGGCAGGATTTCAAAGTTCACGTTCGGCTCTGTGCCCTCGAGCCCGTGCGTGCGGATCTTCACCGCCATGATGTCGTGCCTCTTGGAGCACTTCAACATCACGGGGCGCAGCGCGGCGGGGTCTCCCAGCTCCGGGCGCTCTGTCTTGATGCGTTCCCAAAGGTCATAGGTCGCCGTGAGAATTTCTAGGCGGTGCGACGACTGGTCGTAGTCTTCCGGGTCTATCTCGGTCACGATGTTTTCCTGTCTCAAATACGGTGGTGTGGTGCGACGTGATCCGGCTCCGGGCGGTCCGCGTCGATTCAAGGGTTCCCGGTCGCATAAACGTGTCTCGTTATCGGAAGTCCAAGACGCCGGGATTATGCGACACTGCTCATTGCCTGGGGACTACCTGCACCGCCTCCGGTTCCGGGCGGGCGCGGTTCTTCACCGGGTGCACCGTCACCACTGCCAGTGCGTCGATGATGGAACGCTGGCGAGGGATTGACAGTTTCCCCCACTTCTCCCGAACGTCCCCGGCGCCGGCCAATGGTGCGAGGATACCCGCGGCCCCACGCCTGGCCATGGCCTTCTCAATCTGGGCGAGGTTCCCCTGTATCCGCTCGGTGGCCGTACGCAGCTGGGATGCCGTGAGGTCGCCGTCTGCAAACTCCGTGGCCAGTGAGTCGAGGCGGTGGCGCAGCGTGTCTGCATCCTTTGTCAGCTGGCTATACTTTGGTGCGCTCTTGTCTGCTGTGAGATCCGGCAATGGTGTTGCGTCGAGGATTGCAAGGACCGTTTCGGTGACCTGGTACTCGAGGGCATCGGCAGCCCGGGCAACGTGCTTGCCAGATGTGCACGCGTAGGTCCGCTTCTTCCCGGGAAGGTATGCAGTCACCATGCCTTGCCCACATATCCCGCATTTGGCTACGCCGGTGAGCAGGTACTTCCGGGCCCCTCCCCCGCCGGCGTTCGTGCTGGTGCGTTCCAAGGCCACGCGGTAGGTCTCTTCGGTGACGATGGGGTCCCACTGGCCCTTGCCCACTATCTCGCCCTTGTAGTGGCTTAGACCGGCGTTACGCGGGGCCCGCAAGAGATTGCGGACGGTGGTTTGATTCCATGGTTTCCCAGTGGTGGAGAGTTGGCCACGCTCGTTGAGTCCCCGAGCAATGGCGTGCTGTGAGACGCCCGCTATCAGGTCGTCGTACATGCCGCGCACGTTCTCCACCTCGAGGGGAACGTGTGCCATGGTGACGTGCTCGAAACCGTACGGCCGATGGGGGCCCCATTGCTTGCCCTGCTGGGCGCGTTGCAGTCCCGCGGCGCGCTGTCGGTCAGATTTCGTTTTCATTTCACCGCGGGCAATGTTGGCCAAGATCCCGGCAATGGTCTGCCCGGACCCGGTGCTTAGGTCAATATCGCCGTCTGCGGTGGCCAGGTTCACGCCGTGCTTTTCGTGCAGCTCTATCCACTGCTCTATCTCGATTGGACGGCGGGTGAGGCGGTCAATCTTCCATGACACAACTACGTCGATGCCTCCGGCTTTCACGTCTTCGATCATGCGATCGTAGGCCGGCCGCTGCACTTTCTTTGTGGCTGAAATGCTGTTGTCTACGTACTCTTTGACGACTTCCCAGCCCTTGTATTCCGCATGTCGGCGGCATATTTCGCGCTGTCGTTCGACCCCGAGACCTTCGCCGGTGGTGTCTTTGGAGATACGCAGGTAAATGGCAGCTTTCATGCACCCATCATACTAGGTCAGTTTGACAAGGTGACAGGCTTGACGATGTCCGCATAGACCAGCACCGCACCCATGACCAGCATTCCGGCGAAAACCACATAGGTCAGCGGCAGCATCTTGGCGATGTCCACCGGCCCCGGATCGGCGCGGTGGAAGATCTTGGCGAAGAGACGGCGTATTGATTCGTAGAGTGCACCGATGATGTGCCCGCCATCCAAGGGAAGCAGCGGGATCAGGTTGAAGACGAACAGGGCGATGTTCAGCCCGCCGACCAGCGAAACCAGCGAGGCGGCCTTGTCCACCACACCGATCTGCTCCATCGCGCTGATCTCCCCGGCAATGCGGCCCACGCCCACCACGGAGATCGGCCCGTTGGGATCACGCGGGGCGTCGGTGAAGGCGGCCTTGCCCACGGCGGCTACGCGGGCCGGCAGGTCGATGACCACCTTGGCGACCCCGGTGAGCTGTTGGCCCACCGCGGGGAGGACAGCGGATACAGGCTGGGAAATGTTGCTCACCTTCGAGCCCATGCCGATGAACCCGACGTCCTGGGTCTTGGTGGCCCCGGAGGAATCGGTGATCAGCTGGCCCGCCTCGTTGACCATCGGTCGCTCGGTCTTATACGGGGTGATGGTGGTGGAGTGCGCGACGCCCTCGCGCTCGTAGTCAAGGGCCACGGATTCCCCGGCGTGGGAACGGATCGAGGCGGTCAACGCTGCCCAGTCGGTTTCGCCCACCGGCGCGCCGTCGAAGGAGGTGATCACGTCCCCGGGACGCAGCCCCGCGGCGTAGGCCGGACCGGCAACATCCGAGGGAAGGCAGCCGTCGTTCACCGAGGAATCGCGGTTGGCCTCCTGGCCCAGGGGCACTACGCACTTGTAAACATCGGCCACGGTGCTGGTCTGGGTAGGAAGGCCGAACCCGACGGTGACGATGCCGATCATCACGATGCCGATGAGCAGGTTCATGATCGGTCCGCCGAGCATGATGATGATCCGCTTGTGGACTGGCAGCTTGTAGAACAGCCGGTTGTCATCGCCATCCTGCAACTGCTCGGCGGCCATGTGCCTGGCCTCGTCAGCCATCTGCTGGAACATGCCGGTGGAGGACTTGCGCAACACCGGGGCGTCGGTGGCGCCCACCGCCCCCTTGTTCTTCGCCGGTGGGTACATCCCGATCATGGAGATGTAGCCGCCCAGCGGGATCGCCTTGAAACCGTATTCGGTGTCCCCTCGCTTGAAGGACCACAAGGTCTTGCCGAAGCCGATCATGTATTGCGGAACGCGCACGCCGAAGGCCTTGGCCGGAACCAAGTGGCCGACCTCGTGCAGGCCGATGGATACGCCGACGGCGATCACCATGATCAGCACCCCGAGGATGAAAAGAAGGATGCTCACAGTGTTTCCAAACGTTTGGCGGCGGCGTTTCGTGCCCAGGTCTCGGCGGCCAGCACCGTATCCAGATCCAGGGTGGCGGTGTCCGGGGTGTATTTCTGCAGGATCGCCTCGATCGTCTCGACGATGTCGGTGAATCGGATGGAGCCGGCGTGGAATGCGCTCACGGCTTCCTCGTTCACCGCGTTGTACACGGCCATGTGGGTGGGCGAGGCCATCGCTGCTTCCTTGGCCAGCTCGATCGCCGGGAAGGCATCGGTGTCCAGTGGTTCGAAGGTCCAAGACGCGGCGGCGCTCCAGTCGCAGGGTGCCGCGGCTCCGGGGACCCGGTGCGGCCACCCCATGCCCAGGGCGATGGGAAGGGCCATGTCCGGCGGTGAGGCCTGGGCGATGGTGGACCCGTCGATGAACTCGACCATCGAGTGCACCACCGACTGGGGATGCACCACCGCTTCGATGCGCTCCAGCGGGATGCCGAAGAGCAAGTGGGCCTCGATGACTTCCAGCGCCTTGTTGACCATCGTCGCCGAGTTGGTGGTCACCACCTTGCCCATCGCCCAGGTGGGGTGGGCCAATGCCTGGGCCGGGGTGGCATCGGCCAATGCCTGCCGGCTCCAACCACGGAAGGGACCTCCCGAGGCGGTGACGATCAGCTTGTGCACTTCCTCCGGGGCACCGGCACGCAGCGCCTGGGCCAAGGCCGAATGCTCGGAGTCCACCGGGACCAGTTGCCCCGGTGCGGCGGCTGCCTTGACCAGTTCCCCGCCGACGATCAAGGACTCCTTGTTGGCCAGTGCCAGCAGGTGTCCGGCATCCAACGCGGCCAGGGTGGGGGCGAGCCCGATGGATCCGGTGATGCCGTTGAGCACCACGTCGGTGGCCGAAAACGTGGCGATGTCCGTGGCGGCTGCGGGACCGGCGAACAGTGCCGGGGAATAGCCGCGTACCCCGGCCAACTCGCAGGCTTCGTCGATGGCTGCGCAAAGCGCGTCGAGATCGGGGTGCGCGCAGCCCACGGCGGCCGCGCGCGTGGAGACGGCTTGGCTGGCCAGCAGCCCGAGGTTGTGCCCGCCGGAAAGGGCGGCGACCGTGAAGCGCTCCGGCGCCGCGGCGATGACATCCAGGGCCTGTGTGCCGATGGATCCGGTGGAGCCGATCAGCGTGATCCGCCGGATGGACCCGGGGGTTGGCGGAACGAAGACCGTGGGCTTTCTCGAGGCGGGGTGCGGGGTCGAAGGCTGCGCGATGTTCACCTGACCATTATGTCCGCTCTTGCTGTGCCAACCCAATGAGCCGATATGAGGCCCCCCGCGAGGCGGGTTCGGGTTAAGCCGGTGCGGCCCGTGTTTTCCTGCACCAAGGCAGTCAAACACGGGCCGCGGTGGGTTGCGGCTTCCTAGAGGTGCGGCGGCCCCTGGCCAGGCGCGGATCCGGGCTCCCCTTCGGACTTGTGGCCCGGCCGGGCGCTGTCGCCGGAAACGTGGTGCCCGGCGACGGACTTTTCGGGTGTCCCCTCCATGAAGTCGGACTCGACGAACGACTCGAATCCGGTGGCCGTCTTGGGGAACAGGCCGCGAAGCAGCTTTGCGGCCAAGGGCCAGAGCAGGACCAACGCAATGATCGCGTACACGACGACGGCGATCGGCTCGCTGAACAGACCCGCGGGGTCCCCCGCGCTGAGCTGCATGGATTTGCGCAGCTGTGACTCGGCCCTGGGGCCAAGGATCACCCCGATGATCAGCGGCAACACCGGGATCCCGAAGCGGCGCATCGCGAAGCCAAGCAACCCCAGCAGAAGCAACAGCACCAAATCGAAGGCCTGCAGGTTCACCGCATAGCCGCCCAAGGTGGCGAAGAACAGGATCCCGGCATACAGGTAGGGCCGCGGAAGCTGCAGCAGCTTGGCCCACAACGGCGCTAGGGGCAGGTTGATCAGCAGCAACAACGTGTTGCCGATGAAGAGGCTGGCGATCAGCGCCCACACCAGCTTCGGCTCGTCCTCGAAGAGCAGCGGGCCGGGCTGGATGCCGAACTGCATGAAGGCCGCCAGCATGACCGCGGCCGTGGCGTTGGTCGGCAGTCCCAGGGCCAGCATCGGGGTCAGGGTGCCGGCGGCGGAGGCATTGTTCGCTGCCTCGGGGCCGGCGACCCCCTCGATGGCGCCGTGGCCGAACTCCTCCGGATGTTTAGACAGGCGCTTTTCGGTGACGTAGGACAGGAACGTGGGTATCTCCGCGCCGCCGGCCGGCAGTGCACCGAAGGGGAACCCGAGCGCGGTTCCGCGCAGCCACGGCTTCCAGGAGCGCTTCCAGTCCGACTTGCCCATCCACGGGCGTCCGACGGGAATGGTGTGGCTGCGGGTCTTGCGCAGGTGCGCGGCGACCCACAGTGCCTCGCCGACGGCGAAGATCGCCACGGCAACCACCACGATGTCCAGCCCGTCGGCAAGCAACGGCTGTGAAAAGAGCAGCCTGCCCTGCCCGGTGACCGGGTCCATGCCCACCAGCCCGATCGCCAGTCCCAGTCCCAGCGCGGCGAAGCCACGCAACTTCGAGGATCCCAGGACCGCCGTCACCGCGATCAGTGCCAGCAACATGATCGCCAGGTAGCTCGGGGCACCGAGGCTCACGGCGAACTTCACCACCCAGGGGGCGATGGTGGCCAGCAGTGCGGTGCCGATGGTCCCGGCGACGAAGGACCCGATGGCGGCCGTTGCCAGCGCCTGGGCGGCGCGTCCGGCCTTGGCCATCTTGTGTCCCTCGATGGCGGTGATGACCGTCGAGGATTCCCCGGGGGTATTGAGCAGGATGGAGGTTGTCGAGCCTCCGTACATGCCCCCGTAGTAGATCCCGGCGAACATGATCATCGCCCCGGTGGGTTCCATCCCGTAGGTCACCGGCAGCAGCAAGGCCACCGTCATCGCGGGCCCGATGCCCGGAAGGACGCCGACCGCGGTGCCCAGCAGCACCCCGATCAGGGCGAAGAGCAGGTTCATGGGGGTGGCCGCGGTGGCGAACCCCTGCATGAGCATATTGAGCGTATCCACTTACAGCACTCCCTCAAGCAGGCCGGCGGGCAGGTGGATGCCCAGGCCCAGGTAGAACCCGTAGAAGGTGCCCACGGCCATCGCGACCGAAATCAGCCCGTCACGGACGTAGTTTCGCCCACCCAGCGCCCAGACGCTACCCCAGAAGAGGAACGTTCCGGAAATGACCCAGCCGAGCGTGTCGATGAAGATGATGTTGATGATGAAGACCAGTCCGAGCGGCACCACGACTTTCCAGTCGATGGGGGTGCCGGGTTCGATGTCTTCCCCGTCGTCGGCCTGGGCCGCTCCGCCGCGGGTGACATTGACCGCGAGCATCACCGCGCACAGCAGCAGCAGCGCCGCCACGATGTAGGGAACGGTCTTGGGACCCAGCCCGTCGGACTGCTGGAAGGGCACCTCCAGGCCCAGCGCGTCGATGAGCACAATGACCCCGACCGCCCCGAGGAGGGCCGCGAAGCCCAGCTCGGAGCGGCCTCGCAGCCAGAGGGCTACTGGTTTCATGCCAGGCCCAGTTTGGTCAGAACCTCGGCAACGCGGGTGTCCTGGTCGGTGAGGAAGGTGGTGAATTCATCGCCGGTGATGAAGGCATCGGTCCAGCCGTTGTCGGCGAGCGCCTTCTTCCATTGTTCGGTGCCGTGCATCTGCTCGAGCATGGAGATCCAGCGGGCCTTTGCCTCGTCGCTGATCTCCGGCGGGGCCACCAGCCCGCGCCAGTTGCTGAATTCCAGGTCGATGTTCGATTCCTTCAGGGTCGGTGCATCCACGCCTTCGAGGCGTTCGGCACCGGAGGTCGCCAGGACGCGGACGTCGCCGGATTCGATCTGCTTGAGGAACTCCCCGGCACCGGATGCGGCGAAGCCGAGCTTGTTGCCCAGGATCGCCGGCAGCAGGTCACCGCCGCCGTCGTAGGAAACGTAGTTGACCTTGGTCGGGTCGATGCCCACGCTCTGTGCCAGCTGCATCGGCAGCAGGTGGTCCGGTCCGCCCGGGGATGAGCCGCCGCCGACGGCGACCTTGGAGGGGTCCTTCTTCCACGCCGCGACAAGATCGTCAATGGTCTTGTACGGGGAGTCCTTGGAAACCATGATGGCCCCGGGCTCCTGGATCAGCCGTGCGATCGGCGTGGTGTCGGTGAGCTTGGCGTCGGTGTCGTTGGTGTAGCTGGCGCCGACCACGCCAAGGCCCATGAGCATGGCCAAGTCGTCATTGCCCTTTTCATTGACGATCCGGGCCAGTCCCACGGTGCCCCCGGCACCGGAGAGGTTGAAGACCTCCAGCGACTTGGCGATGTCGGTTTCCTCCATGACCTTTGCCGAGACGCGGGCGGTCGTGTCGTAGCCGCCGCCGGGGCTGTTGGGAACCATGATGCGCAATCCGGAGACCGGGCCGGACTCCGCGGCACCGGAGGACGCCGAATCGGTGCTGGTCACACCGCATCCGGTGGCGGCCAGCATCAGGCCCGCGGCCACTGCCGCAAGCCGAATGAATTTTGTGGGTGCCATGATGGTTCCTATCTCGAAGAAGCGAATGAGTGATGCGCTCCACACTAGGGTGCGCTTTTCGCGTCCCGATCCTTGTGTTCGCAAAGAAAGTTGTGTTCATTGTGTTCATGCTCACATTGAACGAAAACGCCCGCCTTGGGTAGAGTTCCCCCCGTCCGGCACATGAGCCGGGGGCGAATCGCGCTCCGCACCACCGGGCATCGAAAGGACCGCACGTGTCCAGGCATTCCATTGGCCCACGCATCGCCCGCACCAGTAAACTGACCCTCGCCGGGCAGTTCCTGGCGCTGCAATTGCTGATCCTGCTGGCAGTGATGGCGGGGGTCCTTGCCATGTCCTTGGCGCAGTCCACGCAGACCTTTGAACGGGTCGAATCCCGGCGGGCGCTTTCCGCCGCGGAGAACCTCGCATCCATCCCGCTGGTCAGGGCGCTGCTGCCCGATGCGAGCCCGCGGTTCGGTGCGGCGCTCCCTGCCATCGCCGAGTCAGTCCGCGCGGTTTCCGGCAGCGACACCGCGTTGTTGGCCAACGCCGCGGGCATCGTCATCACCTCCTCGGACCCGTCCATGCTCGGCGAGCGGTTCCCGCTGGGTGAATCCACCGTCATGCACGGCCGCGCCTGGACCGGAGCGACCGAACGCGACGGCCGGGAGATGCTCGATGCCCACGTCCCGGTCCTTGATGACAACGGAAAGCTGGTGGGAATGGCCTTGGTGGGCCGCACCTACCCCTCGATGGTGGAACGCCTGCTGGAGGCGACGCCCAACCTCATGGTCTACCTCGGGATTTCGGTGGCCCTGGGGACCGTGGGCTCGTTGCTGCTCTCCCGCCGGGTCAAGCGCCAGACCCTGGGACTGGAACCGGGGGAAATCACCGGGTTGGTTGAACACCGCGATGCGATCCTCCACGGAGTCAAGGAAGGGGTGGTGGCCATAGACCTGCGAGAACGCATCACCCTGGTCAACGACGCGGCACGCCGACTGCTGGGCTGGCCCCAGGACTGCGAGGGCCGCACCCTGTCCGACCTGTCCATCGAACCCGCGCTGCGCGAGGTGCTGACCCAGAAGCAACAGGACACCGACCGGTTGGTGCTGGTCGGCGAGCGCCTGGTGGTGCTCAACAGCCGGCCCATGGAATCGCGCGGGCGCCTGGTGGGCTCGGTGACCACGCTGCGGGACCGCACCGAGCTATCGACCTTGGAAAAAGAGCTCGGGGCGACGCGGATGACCACCGACACCTTGCGCGCCCAGACCCACGAATTCGCCAACCAGCTGCACACGATCTCCGGGTTGATCCAGCTGGGAGAATACGACGAGGTGGTCTCCTACGTGGACGGAGTCAGCTTCAGCCGCACCCGTTTGCTCGATGACGTGACAACCCGGATCGAGGATCCCGCGCTGGCGGCACTGCTGATAGCCAAGTCCTCGCTCGCCTCCGAGCGCGGGGTCGGCCTCGAGATGGACCCGGCAACATTGGTCGGCCGGATCGACGAGGCGCTCTCCCGGGATCTGGCCACGGTGCTGGGCAACCTGGTGGACAATGCCATCGATGCGGTCGCCGGAACCCCCGGTGCCAGCGTGGGCATCGCGCTCTGGGAGGACGCGGATACGGTCTCGGTGCGGGTGCGGGACTCCGGAACGGGTGTGGACCCGCACGACATCGGGAACATTTTCCTCCAGGGCTACAGCACCAAGGCCTCCTCCTCCGTCGCCGGACGCGGCTTCGGCCTGGCATTGACCCGCCTGGTGTGCATGCGCCGGGGCGGGGACGTGGATGTGGCCAATGACGACGGGGCGGTCTTCACCGCCCGCCTCGGGAAGAGCGTGAAGGCATGATCAAGGTACTGATCGTCGACGACGATTTCATGGTCGCACGGATACATTCGGGGTTCGTGGCGCAAATGCCCGGATTCGAGGTTTCGGGGGTCGCGCGCACCGGGGCGCAGGCCCTCATCGAAGCCCGTCGCATCCTGCCGGATCTGGTATTGCTGGACATCCACCTGCCCGACATCTCCGGGCTGGACCTGCTTGGCCAGTTGCGCAGCGCGGTACCCGACCTGGATGTCCTGGTGATCAGTGCCGCCCGCGAGTCCGAGACGGTGCGCAGGGCGCTGCGCGGAGGCATCGTGCATTACCTCATGAAGCCCTTCACCCAGGAGGACCTGCACCAGCGCCTGGAACACTACAGGCGCACGTACCGCTCCCTGGAGTCCGTGGACACTGCCGATCAATCCGACGTGGACGCGGTCTTCGGCCTCGCCGGAACGGAGAAGCCGCTGCCCAAGGGCTGCGGGCCAGAGACGATGGAACGGGTGCAGGTGGCCCTGCGTTCGGCCGGGGGCGACCTGTCGGCTTTCGAGGTGGGCCAGATGCTCGGCCTGTCCAGGGTCAGTGCTCGACGCTACCTGGAGTACCTCAATGACATCGGGCGAGCACGAGTGGAGCTTCGCTATGGCAGCGGGCGACCGGAGCGTCGCTACAGCTGGCGGGGCCTGGGCCCGGGGCCGGCTTAGACCCAGTCGTCGGTGCCGTAGCTGGCGTCGTGGTGCTTCTGGTGCGCTTCGCGGGTGAACATCAGGCACACCCGGGTCGCTTCCGCCACGGTGATGCCGTCCTGGTTCTTGCCCACGTGGGCAAAGGTCGCCACCCCGAGCCCCGGACGGGAATTCGAGGGGCGCAGGTCCACGATGCGGGTTTGGGTGTAGAGCGTGTCGCCCGGGAACAGGGGGTGCGGGAAGCCGACGTCGGTCAGGCCCAGCTGGCCCATCAACGTTCCCTGGGTCAGCTGGGAGACCGATTGCCCGACCATGGTGGCCAGGGTGAACATCGAGTTCATCACCCGGCGGCCGAAGGGCTGTGTCGCGGCGAATGCCGCATCCAGGTGCAGCGCCTGGGTGTTCATGCTCAGCGTGGTGAACAGGACGTTGTCCGCCTCGGTCATGGTGCGCCCGGGCGAGTGGATGTAGACCGCCCCGGCATCTAGTTCATCGAAGTACAGACCACGTTGGTGGACCTCATGTACGTCCTCGTTCTCCGCCATGGTTCTCACGCATCCTTTTCTGTTCGTGTCGATGAGTCTTGTCCTGGGGGCCGCACACTCCGGCGCGGCCCGTTCAGGACCCGGTAAACTGGAACCCCGTCCCTAGGTATCCTACAAACTTTCCCTGCAGCACGTGGCTGCCATTCCCGGGAACCGGATGCGCCACCGGTATCCCAGGTGTTGGGGAAGGCGCCCGGAAACCCCTACCGCGATGAAACGGCACAATGGATGGATGACACTTGATGAAGAGCTCGACCGGATCTTCGCCGCTCGCGACCGGGAGGACATGCAGCCCACCATCGATGCACTGTTGCCGCTTCTGGAGGAGCACCCGGCAAATGCCCGTGTGCTCTACGAAGTCGGCGGTGCCCACGACACCGCGGGAAACGGGCACACCGCGCGCTCCTACTACGAACAAGCCCTCCGGGCGGGCCTCTCCGGTGATCTGCTGCGCCGATGCTACGTCCAATACGGATCCACGTTGCGCAACCTCGGTGAGTTCGACGGTGCGCTGGATGTCTTCACGCGCGCCCGGCAAGCCTTCCCGGATTCCGCATCCCTGGCGGTGTTCCACGCGATCTCTCTTCACGCCTCCAGCCGCTTGGACGAAGCCGTCGCTTCATTGCTTGAAGTGATAGCCGATGGTGCCGGGTCACCGGAGATTGAACGGTACAAACCAGCCATCGCCGCGAACGCGCGTTACATCCGGTCCCTCGCGGATTGAACGGCTCGATCCTTAACCACTGACGGATCCCGGGCGAACCACGGCATCCACGAGCTGCGCCGTGCTTGCCGCCATACGCGTTGGAGACCCGATGCCCCTTGGCCGTCGAGCTCTCCGCAAAACCCAGCCCGTGTCCAGAGCTGCTGCGTGCTCTCCGGCAACGTCCGCCTGCGGGTGGTCCCCGATCATCCAACCACCGGCCAGGCACCTACCCAGGCGGCGCGCGGCAATCGTGAAGATCTCCGGGGCCGGCTTTTCTCGTCGTCTGCCTCGGAGATCAGCTCGGCATCGACATGGGGGCCAAGCCGGACCGTCTTGATCTTGAGACTTTGCTGCACTGCGGTCCCGGTGGTCACGATACCTACCCTGCCGCCCGATTCACGCGCATTGCATAGTGCCCCCGCAATCGGCCGGCATATTCTCAGCAGCTTCACATGCCCGCAGGGAAGCCGGTCCACAAGGGCTTCGATTGACAGCTCGGTCTTGAACCGCCTCTTGCTGGCCCTTGCCAACGATTCCCTCGGCCTGCAGCCATTGCGGTCGGTAGTGAAAAGCCACGCCGTTTTCGAAGCCGGTATCCCGCGCGAGCGGACGAAGCGCACTGCCCAGTCTTCGAACGCGCCTTCCCTCTGGCTCAAGGTGTTAACGAGGCCCGCCGGTAGCAGCATCCCCCAGCTTGGATGAGCCGACTCCCCCGTTGCGACTCGGGCCACAGTGCCCTCGACCGCAAACACGTTGCTACACCCGCGATAGCTGCCGGCCTGTCCTATAGTCCCAGCGAGCGGGCGATCAGCAGCAACTGCACCTCGGTGGTGCCTTCCCCGATTTCCAGGATCTTCGAATCCCTGTAGTGCCGGGCCACCAGCGTCTCATTCATGAACCCGTAGCCGCCGAAGATCTGCGTGGCGTCGCGTGCGTTGTCCATTGCCGCTTCGCCGGCGACCAGCTTGGCGATGGCGGCCTCTGTCTTGAAGTCCTTGCCGGCAAGCATCCTCGCCGCGGCACAGTAGTAGGCCAGGCGCGAGGTGTGAACACGGGCGGCCATGCGGGCCAACTTGAAGGAGATCCCTTGGTTGGATCCGATGGTGCGGCCAAAGGCGGTGCGGGTCTTGGCGTAGGCCGTTGCCTCGTCCAGGCATCCCTGCGCGGCACCGGTGCCCAGTGCAGCAATGGCGATGCGGCCTTCGTCCAGGATCGAGAGGAAGTTCGCGTACCCACGTCCCTGCTCTCCCAGAAGGTTTTCCTCGGGAACTGTGGCCTCCTCGAAGCGCAGCGGGTGGGTGTCCGAGGCACGCCAGCCGACCTTGTCGTAGGCGGGTTCGACGTTGTACCCGGGGGTTTCACGAGGCACCAGTAGGGTGGATATTTCCTTGGCGGTGGATCCGTCGTCCCGTTTGTGGGTTCCGGTGACGGCGGTGACGGTGACGAGGGTGGAAATATCGGTACCGCTGTTGGTGATGAATTCCTTGGCTCCGTTGATCACCCAGGAGCCGTCCTTCAAGACCGCGGTGGTCGCGGTGCCTCCGGCGTCGGAACCAGCACCTGACTCGGTGAGGCCGAAACCGGCCAGCTCGGTCCCCGCGCACAGGGCCGGAAGCCAGCGCTCCTTCTGTGCTTGGTTGCCGAAGCAGTAGATCGGCATGGCTCCCAGGCTGACGCCGGCCTCCAAGGTGATGGCCACCGACTGGTCAACGCGGGCGAGTTCCTCGATGGCCAGGGACAAGGCGAAGTAGTCCCCTCCCATGCCTCCGAAGTCCTCGCTGAAGGGCAGCCCGAACAGGCCCAGCTCGCCCATCTGTTTCATGACGGAGTAGGGGAAGGAATGCTCGGCATCGTGCTTGGCCGAGACCGGAGCGACGACTTCGTTGGCAAACTCGCGAACCGTCTTGGTGAGCTCTTGGTAGTCCTCGTTAAGTTCCAGGCTGATCATGATCGCCGGTTCCCCTTTCGTTTCTGGGCGTGTATGCCCGCTTGCTGGCCGCCAGCCGTCACTAACGCGGGTTATGCGCCGTGCCGGTGTTGGGCCAAAGCCGGTGCGCGGTGCGATGGCGACCCGCTTGGGCTTTGGCCGGCGACCACGTATTGTTAGTGATCATTAACTGAACTCGAGGGTAGTGGCGTAGCGCACACTTGTCTAGCCTTCGAGGAAGGATAGCCACCGCCGGTTTTTCCCCGGCGTTCGGGACCAGCGGCATGAAGGAGCACCACGGCGTGAAGGGCAGCGGCAAGGACCCGGCAGCAACCGATCGCGAACGTGCCAAGGCTCAACGTCGCGAAGACCTCTTGGCCGAGGCAACCCGGCTTTTTGCCATCCATGGCTACTCCGGGGTCTCGCTCGAGGATCTCGGGGCCGCGTGCGGCATCAGCGGACCGGCCGTATACCGACACTTTTCCGGCAAGCCAGCCGTGCTCACTGCCCTGCTTGTAGGGGTCAGCCAAGACCTGCTCGACGGCGGGGAGCAGGTTGCCAAGACCGGCGGCAACGCCGAACAGGCCCTCAAGGCGCTCATCGCCTTCCACGTGGATTTTGCCCTGGCCAAACCCGACATCATCCAGGTCCAGGACCGGAACCTGGAAACCCTTCCCGCGGCGGAACTGCAATTGGTGCGCAAGCTCCAGCGTGCCTACATCGCCCTGTGGACCGAGCAACTCCACCGGATCCACCCGCAGGAAACCCCTGCGGTCATCAGGTTCCGGGCGCACGCCGCCTTCGGATTACTGAACTCCACCGCTCATTCGGCCCACTCCCCGCGCACTTCGAAGGCAGGTTTGCGCAAACTGCTGAACCAGATGGCGGCATCGGCGTTGTTTACACCGGTAGGCTAGGGATCAGACGACCACCACAACGAGAGAGGCAGTGACCGTGCAGCTACGGCCTTTGCAGCCCGAAGACCTGGATCAGTTCTTCGAACACCAGCAGGACCCCGAAGCCAACCTCATGGCCGCCTTCACGGCCCGGAACCCGGCGGACCGCGGGGTATTCGACCACCACTGGGGTTCGATCGCCAACGACCCGAAGGTCGTTGTGCGCACCATCGAAAGCAACGGCGAGGTCGCCGGTTCCATCTTGGTCTTCGAACACGAGGACATCCCGGAGATCACCTTCTGGATTGCCCGGCGGTTCTGGGGCAAGGGCATCACGACTTCGGCCGTGGATGCCTTCCTGGCCGAGTACGAGGCTCGGCCGTTGCACGCCCGGGTCCCGGAAGACAACATCGGTTCCATCAAGGTCTTGGAACGACGTGGTTTCAAGGTCGTTGACGAGACAGCCGAGTTCTCCCACGCGCGCGCCGCGGTCGTCAAGGAATACGTCATGGAGCTCAACTAGCTCCTGCCATGCGCACCATGCCCCGCATCGAAGGGCAACGAAAAGGCCAGGAACCCCGAACCGGGGATCCTGGCCTATGTCATTGCCCGCGGTGTTCTCAGCTGTCCGGATGCTCCGCAGCCAGCAACAGACGGCGCGCCTCACGGCGTTGGGCCTGTTCCTTTGGTTCCGGGACCGGTGCCGCCGCCAGCAGCCGGCGAGTGTAGTCGTGCTGTGGTGCGTGCAGCACATCGGACACCCTGCCTTGTTCCATCGACTTGCCGTCCTTCATGACGACCACGTTGTGTGCCAGCAGATCCACGACGGCCAGGTCGTGGCTCACGAACAGGCAAGCGAACTCATAACGGACCTGTAGTTCCTGGATCATTTCCAGCACTGCGGCCTGGACGGAGACATCCAACGCACTAGTCGGCTCATCTGCAATGAGCAGTTCCGGGTCAAGGGTCAGCGCACGGGCAATGCATACGCGCTGTCGCTGCCCGCCGGAGAGTTCGTGCGGATAGCGGTTGATCACCGAACGCGGCAGGTGCACTGCATCGAGTAGCTCCTCAGCGCGCTTGATGCGCTCGACGCGGGTGCCGACCTTGTGCACCACCATTGGCTCGGTGATGCAGTCGCCGATCGGGAAGCGTGGATCCAGCGAGGCTGCCGGGTCCTGGAAGATCACCCCGATCTTTGCACGGATCTTCCTCGCGGCCCGTGGGCGAAGCGAGGCAAGGTTGGTGCCCTGGACCGCCAGCACTCCCGAGGCAACGGGCAGCAATCCGAGCACTGCCTTGGCGACGGTGGACTTGCCCGAACCCGATTCGCCCACAATGCCTAGGATCTCCCCGCGCGCAAGTTCGAACGAGACATCATCGACAGCACGGAACTTGGTGCCACGCATATCGTATTCCAGCACCAGGTTCCTGGCTTCGAGCACCAGTTCGCGCTTCGGGTCGATGATATCGGCCGGCTTCGATTCCCAGGTTTCTCCCAATTCAAGGGTTTCCAACCGTGGCACCGAGGCGAGCAGCTTTTGCGTGTACGGGTGCTCGGGGTGGTTGAGCACCTGTTCCACGGTGCCAGTCTCCACTAGCGATCCGCGGAACATCACCGCGACGCGGTCCGCCAGGTCGGCGACCACGCCCATGTTGTGGGTGATCAGCAGGATGCCGGTGTTCAACCTGTCCTTGAGCTCGCGCAGCAAATCCAGGATCTCCGCCTGCACCGTGACATCCAGTGCCGTTGTCGGTTCATCGGCAATGATGACCTTGGGATCGCAGGAGATCGCCATGGCGATCACGACGCGCTGGCGCTGTCCGCCGGAGAACTGGTGGGGGTATTGTTTGATGCGTTTGCCCGGCTCGGGGATGCCTACCATTTCCAGCAGCTCGATCGCCCGCTCGGTTGCTTCGCGGCCATAGGCCAGTCCGTGCAGCTCCAAGGATTCGGTGAGCTGGCGCTCGATGGTCAGCACCGGGTTCAGCGCGGTCATGGGCTCCTGGAATACCATGGCGATCTCCGTGGCGCGCATCTTGCGCATCTTGTTTTCGGCCATGCCAACCACGTTGATCCCACCGACCATTGCCTTGCCGGTGATATAGGCGTTGGGCGGCAGCAGGCCGATGGCAGCGGTAGAGGTCACCGATTTGCCCGAACCAGACTCCCCGACCAGGGCCACGACCTCTCCGGGGTAGACCTCAAGGGATATGCCCTTGACAGCGTGCACGTCGGCGAACTCGGTCTCGAAGGTGACGCTGAGGTTTTCGAACTTCAGCGCAGTTGCGGTTTCGCTGGGCAGCGGAGTAGAGATGCTCATGCGTTGGCCTCTTCCTTCTTCGAGCGGCGTCTGGTCTTTTTGGTCTGCCGCGGATCAAAGGCGTCGCGCAATCCGTCACCCAGGAAGTTCACGCTCAACGCTATCGCCACGATCAGCATGCCCGGCCACCAAAAGAGCCAGGGCCGGTTGGTGAAAGCGTTTTGGTATTGGCTGATCAACAGGCCCAGGGAGGATTCGGGGGCCACAACGCCGAAGCCCAAGTAGCTCAGCGCTGTTTCGAGCAAGATGGCGCCAGCAATCGCGAAGGTCGCGTTGACCACGATCACCCCGATGGTGTTGGGCAGCAGGTGCTTGAAGATCACGCGGCTCGTCTTCGAGCCCATGGCCTGGGCCGCTGCAACGTATTCGCGTTCACGCAGCGAGAGGATCTCCCCGCGCACGAGCCGGGCAAGCCCTGTCCAAGTCAACAGTCCCAGCACGAGTGCCAATGCAAAGATGGATGAGGAGATCGAGCCAGCGAGCTGGCCGAGCACAGCCGCAAGCACCAGCAGCGGGATGACGATGAACAAATCCGTCAGCCGCATTAGGACCTCGTCGACCCAGCCGCGGAAGTATCCCGCGAGCGCACCGACGATGGCTCCGATGAAGGTGGACAGCCCGCCGACGACCACGGCGATGATGATGGATTTCTGGGTGCCGCGCATCACCAAGGCAAAATAGTCCTTGCCAGTGTTGTCCTGGCCGAAGGGGTTCTCGCCAATGTTGATCCCGTTGCCTCCCAGGAAAGTCGGCCAGAGGCTGAGCGTGGGAACCCCGCCGTTGATGACCGTCCCGGACATCATGTAGCTCTTGGACCACCAGCCGGGAATCCCGGCGAAACCGATGGAGGTAAACGCCGTGAGGGTAATGACCACTAGGACCACCGAGGAGATCATGGCCGCTTTGTGGTTAAGGAAGCGACGGCGGACCAGTTGGCTCTGGCTCTTGGACTCGCCTTCCTTGCGGGCCAGTTCCGCGTCCTCTACCTCGACCAAGGAGACGAGCTGTTGATCGTTGGGTGGGGTTTCAGGGTTCATGTCCGATGGACCTCGCAGCTCGTCGTTGTCGCGGTGCTTGCTCATACCCGGATCCTTGGGTCAAGCAGTGCGTAGAAGATGTCGGCGAGCATGTTGAACAGCACGGCCGCGCTTCCGGTCACCAGGAAGAACGCCATGACCGGGGCCGGATCCACGGCCGTCAGCCCGGTCCGGAACATTTCCCCCATGCCCTTCCAACCGAAGACCGCCTCGGTGATCACCGCTCCGCCGATCAGACCGGCGAAGTCGAAGGCGGCGATCGTTGCAATTGGGATCAGCGCGTTGCGAAATGCATGGCGAAAGATCACGGTGCGTTCAGATAACCCCTTCGAGCGAGCGGTCCGGATATAGTCCTGCTGCCCGACCTCGAGCATCGATGAACGCGTGTAGCGCGAATAGGATGCCAGGGAGATGACCGCCAGCAAGATGGTGGGAAGCAACAATTGCGCCCCTCGGTCCAGAAAGATCTCCCAGAAATCCCCGGTGAAGTTCGGGGTCTGGGAACCAATTGTGGCGATCGGACGGGGCTTCAGCGCCAGGAATCCGGGCCAGGCGCGGAAGATGTGGTCAACAACTGTCAATCCGGCAAACACGAAGCCGGTGACTGCGCTGACGGTCATCGCGACCTTACGCAGGCGTCCCCCCATGAAGTACCCAATCGCACCGGGAATGAGGACGGAAAGGATTCCACCAATGACCAGCATTAACGTCGTAGGGCTCTTGAGCATCGAGAAGCTGGCGTAGTAGATGCCCAAGCCCAAGGCAACGGCGATCAAGGCGGGGTAGAGCACCTGCTTATTGCGCACGCCCACCGACACCGCTGTGGCACTCAATGCCACAGCGAGGGACAACAAGACGATGGCGGCTGGCCCAAGTTGAGGGTATCGGAAGAAGTTCAACCACAACAGGTACGGGATGGCCACGCCGATGAACGCCGCAGAGACGATGAAGGTGATCACCCGGCGACGCAAGCTTCCGGCGAGGAAGACCTGCATCACGAAGCCCACCAGCAACGCGATAACAATGATTTGCACCGTTGAGAACGCAGGGTCCTTCATCCAGTCGTTGTATCCAATGGCCATGTATTCCTTGAGCATCACAGCTGCCCAGAAAACCGGAAGAGAGAAGAACAAGAACGTCAGGAACGTGACACCGTAGTCGAGGCCGGAATATTGGCGGATGGCCGTCAGCACACCGATGGCAATGCCGAAGATCGCGGCCAGCACGGTGGCCAGGACGACCAGGCGCATTGTTGATGCAGCTGCCGCCGCCAACATTCCGTTGACTTCGACGCCGTTGATGTTCGTTCCCAGGTCGCATTTGAGCGCAAAGCAACCGGCCACTCCCACGAGCCAGGTCCAGTAGCGCTGATACCACGGCTGGTCCAGGTTCATGTAGTCGCTTCGCTGGGCCATCAGGTAATCGCGGTTATCGGCGATGGACTCACGCAGTCCGGCCAAGGGATCCCCCGAGTTGATGACCAAAACGTAGAGGAGGAAGGAGGCGGCAAGCAGAATGCCGAGGGAGGCAATCAGCCTTTTCGAGATAAATTTCAACACTGCGGGGTTCTTCCCTTTCGGTTTTGGTCCGCCCTTGGAAGTGGGGCTAACAAGGGCGTGTGGGGCACGGCTTGTTGGCCGAACCCCACACTAAGACGCTGGTGTTGCCGGAAGGCAATTACTTAGCGCGGACCCACTGTTCGGCGTTCCAGACGATCTGCGACTGAGTCGCAGTGTGGCGCACGTTCTGGATGTCTGCCGAGGAGGCCGAGAGTCCCGGGTGGGCGAACAGCGGAATACCGAAGAGGTTGTCCCACAGCAGCTTCTCGATCTTCTTGGTTTGTTCCAGGTGAACGGCCGGATCCAAGGAAGAAGCCAAGGTCTTCCAAGCTGCGTCCACTTCCTTGTTGGAGAACTCGCCATAGTTCTGCGGCTTGCCCGTGGCGTAGATGTTCTGACCGGAAGTGATCTGGCCTGAACCTGCCCAGGCGAACAGTGCTACATCATAGTCGCCGCGTTCCTGGGTGCCACCTGGTGCAAAGAACTTCGCGTCCGCTGCGTCAATGACTTCGAAGCCGGCCTGGTCACAAGAGGACTTGATCGTAGCAACCTCATCTGTCCGGCGCGGGTTCGGTGATGAGTAGCCAATGCGCACCTTGGTGCCGACTGCTTTTTGCTCCTCGAGGATTTTCTTGGCGCCTTCGATATCGACGGTGTCGTACTTTCCGCCGTAAGACGCCTCGGTGACTGCTGCGTAGTTCTCCTGGAACGGGAAGACCTCGCGTGCATTGAGCACCTTGGCTTCCGGGTTCAGCGGCTTGATCAGGTTGTCAACGATTTCTTGGCGCGGGACGCACATGGCAAATGCCTGGCGTAGTTCTAGGCTGTCCTTGAAAGCAGCCTTGTCGCGGAAGTTGAAGTCGAGGTGCTCCCAGGTAAGGGTGTCACCCTTCTGGATTTCAACCTGATCTCCGAGTGCTTCGAGCTGCGCCAACGTGTCAACAGTTGGCTGTGGGGCAATGACATCCAGGTCCTTGTTCTGCAGGGCCTGGACCATGGCGCCGTCGTCGGTGAACCGGAAAGTCAACGTCTTGGTGGCTGCCGGTGCGCCATAGTAGTTCTCGTTGGCTTCAAGGGTCACCGACTGTCCTGCGCTCCAGCTCTTGAGCTTGTAGGGGCCTGAGGACGGGATCGAATCAGCGGCCGGCAAGGTGCCTGGTTTGGTGGTCCATCCGGTGTTCCAGAACTCAGCAGCCTTGGTGAGCTTGGAGGCATCCCCTGCACGCGCTGCCTTGACCAGATCATCGGTGCTCATGCCGCCCTGCTTGGCCACGACATGGGCCGGCTGGGCCATCCAGGTCTGGATCTCCCAGTCCGGATCCGGATCCTTGAACGTGACGGTGAATTCCTTGCCCGCCGCGTCACCCTCAGGACCCTTCGGGACCGTGTCTCCGAGGTCTGCTGAAACCGAGTCGAAGAGCTGCGTGCCCTTGGAGTTCTTCAGGTTGGCGTTTTGGGTAGCCCAGGCCAGCACGGCGTCGGCGACAGTGATGGGAGTTCCATCGGACCACTTGGCTTCGTCCTTGATGGTGTATTTGACGGTCAGCGGATCATCGCTGGTCTTTTCGTAGGACACCATGTCCTTGTTGGGGTAAATAGTCCCATCGGTGCCGTAGTAGACGAATCCGGAGAGCACACGGTCCATGATGGCCGAGTTGTACGTGGAGTAGGTCTGAGGGGTCAAATTGTTGTAGCCAATGAACTCCGGTGACCCGACGCTGATCTTGATCTCGCCATCCTGCGTCTTGATGTCGCCAAGGTCCGCGAGGCCTGAGTTCGCAGGCTCAACGCTGTTCGTCCCGGTGCCGGATGCCGACGTTTTGGCTGACTCGCTGGGCGCGTCTCCGCCACCGGGCGCGCACGCCGTCAGTGCCAGTGCGAGAGCAGCGCCAACTGCGACAGCCTTGGAAATACGCTTAACACGCATTTCTCCTCCTAATTAGCTTGATCTTCAGGTAACCGGACTTGCGCCCGAATGCGGTCCATGCAGTGTGCGATGCCCCACACTTTAGAACCATAGCGGTCATTGACCTAGATGGATATAAAAATACCGCTTCACATTTAACGTGTCGCTGAGCACGCCACAGAGAGATGCGGGCCACGTTTCCAACGCCATGGGATGCGCAGTAGAGATCAGCCGCGAAAACTCAAGGATCTGCTTCAGATTGGCATTTGCCAATTACTACCCACAAGTAGATACAGCGTGGTTTCAGCGTTTATAACAGTTTGGAAACATCCGCCTGCCCTGTGGCAAAGTTGCAGGTTTCGCCAGATCTCGGAAATTGCCGCGCAGGGCGGATCCAGATAGCTGTCATGTCAATCAGGTGGGCTTATCTTAGCGTTGCCCTACTGCGGGACGAAAGATCATTAGTCCGGCGGTGGACCAAAGGTCATTCACTTGGAATTTCATAGCCGGATCACCATGGCCTATTGACACGCCCGGCTACGAGACGTGTAGAAGGAGCTTCACGGCGACTTTGTGCCGAAAAGCGCCACCGGGCCGACCCGAAGAATTGCTCCCGCACATTCATCCTGCGGGGCCCATTGGAACAAAGCTCCCTTGGTGGGTCACCACCCCGCGAACGCTGAAGAGCCGTTAACGAGCAACGGGGATGGAGCAAGCCGTCGCTTGTTCCATCCCCGTTGCAGCTCCCCCTAATGCCAAGGGAAGCGCATACTTCTTTAGATCAACAAGGTTGCCCCGGGAATGGCCCTGAGCAAGTTGTCCGTGTACTCGGTCTGCGGGTTGTTGAAGACCGAGTCGGTCGTGGAATGTTCCACTATCCGACCGTCTTGCATCACACATACGTCATCGGCGATCTGGCGTACCACTGCCAAGTCGTGCGTGATGAACAGGTAGGTCAGGTTCAAATCCTCCTGCAACTTGTTGAGCAGGTTCAGGATCTGCGCCTGCACCAGCACGTCCAGGGCGGAGACGGCCTCGTCGCAAATGATCACTTCCGGGTTCAACGCCAGTGCCCGCGCGATCGCAATGCGCTGGCGCTGTCCCCCAGAGAGCTCGTTGGGGAACCGGTGCATGGTGGAGGAGGGCATTTGGACCTGCTCCAGGAGCTCCTTCACACGGTTCTGCCGGGACTTCGAATTGCCGATCCCGTGGATGCGCAATGGCTCCTCGATGGTTCGGTAGATGCTGTACATCGGATCCAAGGAACCGTAAGGGTCCTGGAAGATCGGTTGCACCCGACGCCGGAACTTGAACAGCTCGCGTTCGCTGCGGTCGGTCATCACCTGTCCGTCGAAGGTGATGAACCCCGAAGTGGGTTCCAGCAGGCTCAGCACCATCTGCGCGACAGTGGACTTGCCCGAACCGGACTCCCCTACGATCGCCGTGGTGGTACCGCGTTTAACCGAAAAGGACACATTGTCCACCGCGGTGAAGTCCACACTGCGCCCAAGCCCCTTGCGGATTTTGAACACCTTAGTGAGGTCCTTGACCTTCAGGATCTCATCGCCGGTGGTCACCGGCTCGGTCTTGACCACGGCATTGATGTCCTCGGCGACCTCGGTTGGCTTCGATTGCAGGCGCTTGGAAGCCAGTGAAGGTGCTGCGGCGACGAGACGCTGCGTGTAGGGGTGGCGCGGGTTGCGCAGGATCTCGAGTGCTGGGCCGGCTTCCACCACCTGGCCCTTGTACATCACCACGATCTTCTCCGCGCGCTCTGCAGCGAGCCCGAGGTCGTGGGTGATCAACAACACCGCGGTACCCAGTTCACTGGTCATGGTGTCCAGGTGATCCAAGATCTGCTGCTGCACCGTGACATCCAGTGCGCTGGTCGGCTCGTCGGCAATCAATAGGCGCGGACGACAGGCCAACCCGATGGCGATGAGCGCGCGTTGGCGCATGCCGCCGGAAAATTCGTGCGGGTACTGTCCCGCACGTGTTGCCGCGTCAGGGAGTCCGGCCTCGGCCAGGACCTCCGCCACGCGTTCGTTGGAGTTGCTTCCCGCCAAACCGTTGGCCTTGAGGGTTTCCTTGACCTGGAACCCGATCTTCCACACCGGATTGAGGTTGGACATCGGGTCCTGCGGAACCATGCCGATGGAACTGCCGCGCAGCTCGACGATCCGCTTCGGGGTGGGGTGAGTGATGTCCTCACCGTCGAAAATGATCTGGCCGCCGGTGACCTTGCCGTTGCCTGGCAGAAGCCCGATGGCGGCAAGCGCCGTGGTGGACTTGCCTGAGCCCGACTCCCCCACGATGGCCACGGTTTCACCGGGCATCACGGTCAACCGACCGTTGCGCACCGCATGGACCGGGCCCTCGGGGGTCGAAAAGGTGATCGCCAGGTCCTTGATTTCAAGCAATGGACGGTCTGCATCTGTTGTTACGCTCACGGATGGTTCCTTCGATGGTTCATTCATGGTGCTATCCCTTCCGTGACTTGGGGTCCAGCGCGTCGCGAACCGCATCGCCGAGCATGATGAAGCTCAACACCGTGATGGACAGCGCCAGCGCCGGCCACATGAGGATTCCCGGATTGTTACGCAGCGAGATCTGGGCATCGGAGATGTCTCTGCCCCAGCTCATGATGCTCGGGGGAAGCCCGACACCGAGGAAGGACAGCGTCGCCTCGGCAACGATGAAGATGCCTAGGGAAATGGTCGCGATCACGATGACCGGAGCCAGTGAATTGGGCACCACGTGCTTGACCAGGGTCTTGAACTTGGACAACCCCAGGGAACGGGAGGCCATGACATAGTCCGAGCTCTTGGCCTCGATCACCGAGCCGCGGGTGATGCGCGCCATCTGCGGCCAGCCGAAGATCGTTAAGGTGATGATGACGGTCCACATGCTCTTGTTGTCCCGAAATGCGGGCAACTGCATGATGATGATTGCACCCAGGATCAGCGGGAGGGCGAAGAAGATATCGGTCAGGCGGGCCAGAATGGCATCGAGCCAGCCGCCATAGTATCCGGCCAGAGCGCCGAAGGTCCCTCCGATGATGATCACGCCGATGGTGGTGAACAAGCCAACCAGCACTGAGGCCTGGGTGCCGTAGATCAATCGCGAGTAGATATCGCAGCCTAAGAAGGTGAAGCCCAGGGGATGTCCTTCGGCAGGGCCTTTCCGGGCGAAATTCAAATCGCAGGCACGGGGATCACCCGAGGTAAAGAGGCTCGGGAACACCGCAACCACAATGACCAAGATGATCAGGAAGGCGGAGATGATGAAGAGCGGTTGCGTGCGAAGCGAACGCCACGCCTGGTTCCACATACTCAGCGGGGCCGAGGTCTCGTCGACCTTGTCGACGGTCTGCAGCGGAGTTTCCTCGAGCGGGGCAACGAAGTGCTCGATCCGGCGGTGGGAGACTTTTCCTGCACGGATGCGCAAGTTCGGCTCGTTCGGCTCAATGATTTCTGGAGTTGGGTTATCAGGCAAGGCGAATCCTTGGGTCAAGCCACGCGTAGAGCAAATCAACGACGAGGTTAGCGAGAACAAAGACAAGCACGAGAACGCTGACGACGGCCACGATCGTTGCGCTTTCGCCCTTGAGTATTGCTTGGTACAGCAGGTTACCGACACCGGGTACGTTGAAGATGCCCTCGGTGACGATCGCGCCACCCATGAGGGCTCCAAGGTCGGCGCCCAGGAACGTCACCACTGGGATCAGCGAGTTGCGCAGGATGTGCACCACGACGACGCGTCGGCGGCTCAGGCCCTTGGCTGTTGCGGTCCGCACGTAATCGGCTTGCTTGTTTTCGATGATGGAGGTTCGAGTCAGGCGGATCACGTAAGCCAAAGAGACCAGCCCCAGTACAACGGCCGGAAGCACCAAGTCTCCCCAGGAGGCACCGGAACTCACCGTCGGTTTCGCCCAGCCAAGCTTGACTCCAACCACGAACTGGAGCACGAAGCCAAGGACGAAGGTCGGAACGGCGATGACCAGCAGCGAGGCGATCAAGACGGTCGAGTCGAAGAGCTTGCCCTTGCGCAGCCCGGCGAAAACGCCGAAGATTACGCCAAAGATCGCTTCGATCGCCAATGCCATGACGGCTAGGCGCGCGGTGACGGGCAGGGCACGACCGATTACATCGGAGACCGCCTGGCCAGAGAAGGTCTGGCCCAGGTCGAAGGTGACGAGGTTCTTAAGGTACATGCCGTACTGCACCCAGAAGGGCTGGTCCAGGTTGTACTGGGCGCGCAGCGCGGATTCAACGGCCGGGCTCATTGGCTTGCCGCCGGAGAGCGCAGCGATCGGATCGCCGGGAGTGGCAAAGACCAAGAAATAAACCAGCAGCGTCGCCCCGAAGAACACGGGGATCAGCTGCAGGATTCTCTTGAGGGTAAACATGATCATGGAACTGCCACCGTGGGTGTCGTTGGTGTGATCGAAGCGATCAAGGGACTACTCCTTGTTAGGAAGTGTTGGGAGTTGGGAACGGTTTGTTGCCCTATCACGCGAGGAAGGGGGACCCTTGGTGGGGTCCCCCTTTCTCGCGTGTCAGATCAAGATGCAGGAAGGCTTACTTACCGACAATGGTGTTGTAAACCGGAACGCCGTTCCAACCGAACTTCACGTCGGAGACATTCTGGCTCCAGCCGCCCTGGACTGCCTGGTACCACAGCGGCACGACCGGCAGGTCCTTGAGCAGGATCTCCTGGGCCTCGTTGAAGAGCTTGTTGCCTTCGTCCACGGAAGTCGCGGAAAGGCCCTCCGCCAGCTTCTTGTCCAACTCGGGGTTCGAGTAGTCCCCGTCGTTGGATCCTGCCCCGGTACCGTAGAGCGGGCCGAGGAAGTTGTACAGCGACGGGTAGTCAGCCTGCCAGCCTGCACGTGATGCACCGGTGAGCTTCTTGTCCCCGACCAGCGTGCGCATTTCCTTGAACGTCGGAATCGGGTTCAGCTCTGCCTTGATTCCCAACGTGTTGGAAATCTGGTTGGCCATGGCCGTGATGTATTCCTTATTGCCCGCGCCATCGATGTTCGAGGTAATGGTGAAAGCCTTGCCTTCGGGCCACTTGTCCATCTTGTCGGCCTTGTCCCACAGTTCCTTGGCCTTGGCAGCGTCAAAGGACAGTACATCGTTGCCCTCTAGGGAATCGGAGTAGCCATCGAGCACCGGCGAGGTGAATTCCTTGGCGACTTCCTTGCCACCGAAGAAGATGTTGTCGATGATCTGCTGACGGTCGATGGCCATCGAAATCGCCTGGCGACGCATCTGGCCGGCTTCACCCTTGAACTCCGGTAGGTAGCTCGGGATCGTCATGGTCGCATTGCCGGCATAGGCCTGGTTAACCCAACGGTCACCCAGGTCGCCCTTGTAGTTCTGCAGGGCGCTCGGCGGGATCTGGTCCAGCACGTCGAGGTTTTCGGCCAGAAGATCCTGGTAGGCAGCATCGAAGTTGCTGTAGATCTTGAACGTCACGCCACCGTTGACCGGTTCGCGTGGACCAGCATAGTCCTCGTTGGGAACGAGTTCGATGGAAACGTTGTGCTTCCAGCCACCTTCGGCCAACTTGTAGGGACCGTTTCCTGCCGGCATCTCGCCGAAGGCCTTCGGGTCATCGAATGCGGCCTGCGGCAGCGGGTAGAAAGCCGTATAGCCCAGGCGGAGCGGGAAGTCGGACTCGGCGCGGCTGAGTTCAACGGTGAAGGTCTGGTCGTCAACGACCTTCAGGCCTTCCATGGTGTCCTCGGTCGCGCCCTCGGCACTGACCTTGTCGAAGCCCTTGATGGACTCAAAGAAGTACGAGTTCAGCTGTGCGTTCTTGGCTGCTGCGCCGAAGTTCCAGGCGTCAACGAAGGAATTGGCGGTAATGGGATCGCCGTTGGTGAACTTCGCGCCCGATTTGATCTTGATCGTGTACTTCTGGGCATCTTCGGTTTCAATCGACTCGGCCAGTTCGTTGACCGGCTTGCCATCGAGGTCGTAACTGACCAGACCGGTGAAGAGCAGGTCCATGACACGCCCGCCACCGACTTCGTTGGTATTCGCCGGCAGCAGGCCGTTCTGTGGTTCGGTCGAGTTGGCCGTAATGATCTTCGACTTGTCGCCGCCGCCATTTTCGCCGGCGTTGTCGCCGCCGCCGCCACACGCGGTCAGGGTCAGGGCAAGAGCTGCCGAAAGCACCAGTGCTTTCGAAGTGCGGTTGTAACGCATACGTTCTCCTCAACGAGTTGTCGGCCAGCGGGAACGGTTTTCACACTTCGCCGACCTTTGGTGAGTCTCATCACTCATAGGTGAGACTACTCATAAATCTCTGAAACAACCAATGAACGACTGCTTCCATGCAGAATCTTTATGAAGTTGCAACAAAAAATCACGTATTGCTGTTGATCATTCATTCTCAATCCCGGGTAACCACGGTGTTTCCCGGGATTCGACTACTTCAAATCAAGCCCATAAGCATCCCCGGGTCCTCCAGGATCCCTCCGACCTCCGCCAGGAAGGATGCACCCTGCTCTCCGTCGACTAAACGGTGGTCGAATGAAAGCGAAAGCGCCATCACCTGCCGCAAGGCAATCTCATCCTGGTACTCCCACGGCATCTTGCGCACCTGGCCCACCGCAAGGATCCCGGCTTGTCCCGGAGGCAGGATCGGGGTTCCCGCATCGATGCCAAAGACACCCACGTTGCTGATGCTGAAGGTGCCCCCGGTCAGCTGGGGCGGGGTGATGGTTCCCTCGCGGGCAGCGTGTGTCAGGTCCCCGGCAGCCGCGGCAAGCGCGGCCAGGTCCATCCGTTGCGCCCCATGCACCACCGGGACCATCAATCCACGCTCCGTCGCCGCGGCAAGGCCTAGGTTCACGTGGCCGAACTCGATGATTTCCCTGTTTTCACCGTCCCATTGCGAATTCAGGGCGCGGTGCCGGGCCAAGGACAGCGTGACCACCTTGGCCACCAGCGATGTCACGGTGAGCTTCACCCCGGCAAAGCGCTTCGAGGCACGCAAGCGTTCAAGCAGCGCCATGGTCTCGGTGACATCGACACTAAGGAACACCGTGACGTGAGGAGCGGTGAAGGCGCTGGCGACCATGGCAGCGGCGGTTGCCTTGCGCACGCCCCGGATCGGCGTGCGGGTATCCCCCGAGCTTGGCGCTGGTGCTGGTGCTGCTTTCGCATTCTTCGACGATGTAGACCTATCAGGGGAGGTCTCCCCGGGCGCCGCGTGCATGACATCCTCGCGGGTGATCAACCCTTTGGTTCCGGTGCCTTGGACCGATTGAAGGTCGATGCCGCGGTCCCTGGCAAGCTTGCGAACCGGTGGGCTTGACCGAAGGTGGCCGATCCCTCGGGACGCTTCGGCCCTGGTTTCGGCCTCCACTTCATCGGTGGCCTGGACAGGCGGGGCTGCGGCCGCCGATCCAACCGGTTCGTCATTGAGCGGGCTCTGTGCCGATACCGCGCCGGTGCGCCGTGCCCTTCGCGCCGGCCGGCCGGAGGATTCGGTGGGGGCGCCGTATCCGACGAGGGTCGGCTGCGGTTTCTCCGCACCGGCATCCGCCCTTGGGGCTTCCGGCGAAGAGGTACCGGGGGCCTGGGCCACCTCAAAGGAAACGATGGGTTTGCCGACGTTCACCACGGCGCCGACCGGCTCGTAGAGCTTCTTGACCACGCCGGAAAACGGCGAGGGAAGTTCCACCACGGCCTTGGCCGTTTCGACCTCGGCAATGACCTGGTTCAGTTCCACCGTGTCACCCTCAGCTACGCGCCAGGAGAGGATCTCAGATTCCGTCAGGCCCTCGCCCAGGTCGGGAAGGTTGAAAAGTTTCTCCATGGTGATGCTCATCCGTCCTCTCCCCGCAGGGGAGAATTGCGCCGCAAGGCCCGATCGACCCCGTCAAGGATCCGGTCAAGGTCAGGCAGGTGATGGGACTCGAGCTTCGCCGGCGGGTAGGGGATGTCGAAGCCGGTGACGCGCACCGGAGCGTGGTCGAGGTGGTCGAAGCAGCGTTCGGTCAGGCTTGCGGCGAGTTCGGCCCCCACGCCGCCAAACTTGCCGGCCTCGTGGGTGATCAGGACCCGTCCGGTCTTGCGGACCGAGGCGCTTAGCGTTGTGAAGTCCACCGGTTCGATGCTGCGCAGGTCAATGACCTCGATGTCGATGCCTTCGTCCTTGGCAGCATCGGCGGCATCCATTGCCGTTTTCACCAATGGCCCGTAGGCGATCAGCGTCAGGTCCGTGCCTTCACGCACCACATGGGCACGGTAGAGCGATTCCGGGTCGGGATTCAGCTCCGTATCGACCTCGCCACGCATGTGGTAGCGGCGCTTGGGCTCCAGGAAGATCACCGGGTCGTCGTCCGCGATGGCCTGGGCGAGCATGGTGTAAGCGTCCTGCGGGTTGGACGGGGCGACGACGCGAAGCCCCGCCGTGTGCGCGAAATAGGCTTCGGGAGACTCGGAGTGGTGCTCGGGTGAACCGATGCCCCCGCCGAAGGGAATGCGGATGGTCACCGGAAGCTTGACCTTGCCGCGAGAGCGGAAGTGCATCTTGGCCAACTGGGAGACGATCTGGTCAAAGGCCGGGTAGACGAATCCGTCAAACTGGATTTCCACCACCGGGCGGTAGCCGCGGAAGGCCAACCCGATGGCCGTTCCCACGATGCCGGATTCGGCAAGCGGGGTGTCGATGACCCGGTGTGCACCGAAGTCCTTCTGCAATCCGTCGGTGATGCGGAAGACGCCGCCGAGCTTGCCGATGTCCTCGCCCATGAGCACGACCTTTTGATCGCGTTCCATCGATGCGCGCAGCGAGGAGTTCAGTGCCTGGGAGAAAGTGAGGGTGCTCATGACCGTGCCTCCGTTTCCTCTGCGAAGCCCGCAAGGTAATCCGCGTAGTTCTCTCGTTGTTCCTCAAGCCACGGGTGGGAGTGGCTGTAGACGTTGGAAAAGAGGTCGTCGACCGAGGGCTCGGGCATCGTGGTGATCGCCTCGCGCAGTCCGGCGGCCATGTCGTTGGTTGCCGTGGCCGTGCGTTCCTTCAACTCGCCCAGGTCGGTTCCCAGGGTGTCCAGGTGGGCGGCGATTCGATCCAGCGGGTCCTTGGCAGCCCATTGTTCGAGCTCGAGGGCGTCGCGGTAGCGGGTGGGGTCATCGGCGGTGGTGTGTGCACCCATCCGGTAGGTGACCGCTTCGATGAATGCCGGGCCGCTGCCGGTGCGCACATGGGCCAGGGCCGCGCGGGTGGCTGCCATGACGGCGATGACGTCGTTGCCGTCGACCCGCCAGGTGGCCAGGCCGAAGCCCTTGGCCCGATCAGCGATGTATCCCACCGACTGGGTGCTCACCGGTTCGGAGATGGCCCAATGGTTGTTTTGGCAGAAGAACACCAGCGGCGCCTGGTAACTGGCGGCGAAGACCATCGCCTCGGAGACGTCACCCTGGCTGGTGGCCCCGTCACCGAAGTAGGTGATGGCCGCGGCGGAAGAGCCATCGAACTTCAGTCCCATAGCGTAGCCGGCGGCATGCAGCGTCTGGGCGCCGATGACGATTTGCTGGTTGGCGATGTTGACCTCGTAGGGGTTCCAGCCGCTGGGGGCCGCCCCGCGCCACATGCGCAAAAGGTCGTGCGGGTCTACGCCGCGGCAGTAGGCCACCCCGTGCTCGCGGTAGGAGGGGAAGATGAAATCCTCATGCTCCAGTGCGCGTCCGGAGCCGATCTGCGCGGCTTCCTGGCCCAGCAAAGGGGCCCAGAGCCCCAGCTCGCCCTGGCGTTGAAGGGCGGTGCCTTCGTTGTCCAGGCGGCGGATGCAGGCCATGTCGATGTAAAGCTTTTCCAGGGCGGGCGCATCAAGGTCCTGTACCCATTGATCAAGTTCGGGGCATGGCCGGCGGGTTCCGTCCGGGGCAATGACCTGGAGGTAGGGCTCGGCACCCTCGGGGGCCGAAGAGTCAAACGTGGTGGACACGATCAGCATCCTTTGCGTCGATGGCGATTGAAGGTCCGGCGTCCTTGTGGGACATCGTTGACCTGCGGCTTCGGCCTCATCGCCGTCGCTTACCTGTGATGCTACTCACGTAAAGCAGTGCGCACAATCCTTGGCTCTCAAATTGAGCAACCTGCACTATCCATGGCCTCCAAGCGGTGCTAATATTGCGCATTATGCAACAACTTGACGTCAATGACGTGCGCATCCTTGACGCGATGTGCCAGAACCCCAAGGCCAGCGCCGTGGCACTGGCCTCCGTACTGTCGCTGAGCCGCAACACCGTGCAGGCCCGCCTCGTCAGGCTGGAATCCAACGGGGCGCTGCTTCCCTTTGAGCAACGGGTGAACCCCGCCGTGCTGGGCTTCGGGTTGGTCAGCTTCGTGCACATCCACGTGCAACAGCGTCTGCTGGGGGAAATCGTAAGGCAGCTGGTGCTGATCCCGGAGATCATCGAAGCCCACGGCGTCACCGGCGCGGCCGATATCCTTGCCCGCGTGGTGGCGGGAAGTGCCGAGGAGCTCTTCAAGGTCAACGGGCAGATCCTGTCAATCGAAGGCGTCGAACGCGCGGACACCTCGCTGTCCATGGCCGAGCTCATCCCCCGCCGCACCACCTCACTGATCGACCTGCACCTGAATGGCGGGCGGGAGCAGGCGCCGGAGCAAGACGCCGCACACGAAGCAGGCACCCTCTCCGCCCGATGAGGCTCTGGGCCCTCCACTGCTCCGGCTCAGGCGGGCGCCCCCTTACCTCGTTCGAACCAGGACACCAGTGTCTCTGCGAGGCCACGCCAGCGCGTGGGCAAATCGCGCGGCACGGCCAAGGACAAAGAGCGCGGCCATCAACGAGGAGACACCTTTAGGTGCAGGAAAGCGGCCATCACCGAATCCTCCGCGAGAGCTGCCACGCACCCAAGGCGGAGAAAACAAGGAGCACGCCGACCAAGACGGTGATGGCAATGCCCGTGGTTACCTGGAAATCACCAACATGGACGGTGATGCCGTAAAATCCTTCGATGGCCTCAATGGCGCGTGGTTCTCCGCCGGTGATGGCATCCAGGGCGTCGGCGGCATAGGGCCCCCTGATAAGCATGGCCGATTGGACGAACGGAAGTGAATTCATGATGTTCACGACGCCCGCGGGCAAAGCACCCACGGGGATGTATGCACCGGCAAGGAATCCGATGAGCGTGCCTACCACGGTTGACAGGGCAGCGAATGCGCCGGAACTCTTAAGAAAGGTTGCCACGAAGCTGGACAACGCTGCAAAGGCAGCGCTGGACAGTGCGATATAGCCTAGCAAGCGGACAAGCTGTGCCACGGACATCGGCTCGCTCCCCTGTATCAGCAGGTAGAGCTGTCCGACCAGCAACACGACCAACGTCATGATCACCGAGACGATGAAACTGGAGACCAGGTAGCCAAGTATCAACTGCCAACGGCGGATCGGCGAGACGACGAAGTCGCTGAATCTGCCCGAGGAGCGATCATCGACGAATACTCCCAGCGAGGCGAGCCCCGTGGTCAAGGTCGTGATCATGGTGATGCCCGCGAACACCCACGCGTTGACGAACCACTGGATATCGTCGGCGCTGGCTCCGGGCAGTTGCTCGGTGAGGTTCTCGACCTGCAGGTTGCCGAGGAAAAGGGCATACAGCCCGAAGAGGAGCAACGCGGAGAGCAGCGAAAAGAAGACTCCCGAGCGATCGCGGAAGAATATGCGCAGATTGCGACCGGTCAGCAGCCCGATAGTCCTCATGCGACCTCCCCGCCGGTGACGGCAAGGAAGACATCATTCATGGTGCCATGGCGGTACTCGAAGTCATCGGTATCCAGCGCCGTCAACAGCTCAAGCGCCTGTGCGGAGGAACTGACCGGGATCAGTATGTCATGGTCATCGAGCGAGGATTCGAGTCCTCGCAGCCGGCATTCCTCCAGGACGGCTGTCGGCTGCGAGGTGCGCACCGTCAGGACGCTGGAACTGTGTCTGGCGCGAAGCTCGGATGGGGTGCCCTGCGCCACGATCTCGCCCTTGTCCAGGATGCAGACGTTGTTGGCTCTTTCGGTTTCCTCCATGTAGTGCGTGGTGAGGAAGACGGTAGTGCCCTGCGTGGCGCGCAATTCCTCAATGGCCGCCCAGATGTGCTCACGCGACTGGGGGTCCAAACCGCCTGTCGGTTCGTCCAGGAACACGATCGAGGGGTTGTGGATCAGCGCCCGGGCGATGTCCGCACGACGCTTTTCGCCACCGGATAGGACCCCATGGCGCCGGTTGAGGAAGGACTTCAGGTTCACGAGCTCAGCGAGTCTCTCGATACGGGAGAGAGCTTCCTTGCGTGTGAGACCGTAGAAGCCCGCACGGAGCACGAGGTTCTCCTTGACCGTGAGCAGCGGGTCGAGCAGCGATGCCTGGAATACCGCCCCGATCGCAGCGCGCACGGCATGGGCATCCTTGGCCACGTCGTATCCGGCGACACGGATTTCACCCGAGGTCGGGGCCAACGTCGTGGTGATGCAGCCAATGGCGGTACTCTTGCCCGCACCGTTGGAACCGATAAACGCAAACACGGATCCGGATTGGACGCTGAAAGACAGATCCTTGACCGCCACAAATTTTCCGTATTTCTTGTTCAACCGAGTCACTTCGATTGCCATACAACCTCCCGCTTAGGCCTGGGCTTGGCTCGTGGACCGTCCCGCTGTTCATGCCACCGCGCAAGAGGGCGGCCTCGGCGGCCGGTGGAGCCGCATTTTAAGCATAGTAGGTGGTCCCATGCCCAGGGCTAACGGACACGAACACGCTGCCCGGTCGAAAACGGCGAACCGCCGCCACCGGCCAAACCCGCTACCGACCCGCACCGGGAGTGTTGTCCGGTTCAAGTGCCCCCGGGCCGGAGCGGAACGGGCCCCCGGCGATTTCACCGGGGGCCCGTTCCACAATCACACCAGATCAGGAAATATTCGCTCAGTGGTCAACTGCCTTTTCGGCACCGACACCGGTGAGCGAGCGGACTTCCATTTCCGCGGCCTTGATGGGATCCTCGGTGTTCCTATCGAGCACCGAACCGAGCCAGCCCAGGAAGAACGCCAACGGGATCGAGACGAGGCCGGGGTTGGCCAGCGGGAAGATCGCGAAGTCGGCGCCCGGGATCATGGAGGTCGGCAGGGACGACATGACCGGGGAGAAGACGATCAGCAAGATGGCCGAGCTGAGGCCTCCCACCATGGACCAAACGGCGCCTTGAGTGGTGAACTTCTTCCAGAACAAAGAGAACAGGATGGTCGGAAGGTTCGCCGATGCGGCAACAGCGAAGGCCAATGCCACCAGGAAGGCGACGTTCTGTCCCTGGGCTCCGATGCCGCCGACGATGGCGAAGATGCCGATGACGACCACGGTGCGCCGTGCCACCTTCATTTCCTTTTCCGGAGTGCTCTTTTCCTTGGCGATGACCGAGGAGTACACATCGTGGGCGAAGGAAGCCGCCGCGGTGATGGTCAGGCCGGCAACCACCGCCAGGATCGTGGCGAAGGCGACCGCGGAGATCAATCCCAGCAGCAGCGGACCGCCGAGTTCGAAGGCCAGCAGAGGTGCAGCGGAGTTCACGCCGCCGGGGGCTGCGTTGATCTTGTCGGCACCGATCATGGCGCCGGCACCGTAGCCAAGCACCAGGGTGAAGAGGTAGAAGGCGCCG
Source organism: Paeniglutamicibacter antarcticus (assembly GCF_039544305.1). NCBI lineage: Bacteria > Bacillati > Actinomycetota > Actinomycetes > Micrococcales > Micrococcaceae > Paeniglutamicibacter > Paeniglutamicibacter antarcticus. Next base: position 186,396 of record NZ_BAABLK010000027.1, on the reverse strand, counting down.
ATGAGCCAGATGGCCCAGACCACCGAGCGGCGGGCTTCCTTTGCGGTGGGAACCGTGTAGAAGCGCATCAATACGTGCGGCAGGCCGGCGGTCCCAAGCACCAGGGCCAGCGCCAAGGAGATGAAGTCGAGCTTGGAGGTGCCCGAAGCGCCGTACTTCATGCCCGGGTTCAGGATCTCGGGGTTGTTCGCGGTTTCGACCGCCGCACCCAGGAGTTCGGAGAGGTTGAAGCCGTAGTTGGCCAGCACCATGATGGTCATCACGAACGTGCCGGCGATCAGCAAGCAGGCCTTGATGATCTGCACCCAGGTGGTGCCCTTCATTCCGCCGATCAGTACGTAGACGATCATCAGCGCGCCGACAACCACAATGACCAGGGACTGGCCCAGTTTCCCGTCGATGCCCAGCAGCAGCGAGACCAGCGCACCGGCGCCGGCCATCTGCGCAAGCAGGTAGAAGACACAGACCGCGAGGGTGGAGATCGCCGCGGCAATGCGCACAGGGCGCTGCTTGAGGCGGAAAGAGAGCACATCGGCCATGGTGAACTTGCCGGTGTTGCGCAGCAGCTCGGCGACCAGCAGCAGGGCCACCAGCCAGGCGACCAGGAAGCCGATGGAGTAGAGGAATCCGTCGTAGCCGTTGATGGCGATGGCCCCGACGATGCCCAGGAAGGACGCTGCCGAAAGGTAATCACCGGCAATCGCGGTGCCGTTCTGGGTTCCGGTGAAGGAACGCCCGCCGGCGTAGTAGTCCGCTGCGGTCTTGTTGTTCGAGGATGCCTTGAGGACCACAATGAGCGTGATGCCCACGAAGAGGCCGAAGATGCCGATATTGACCCACGGGTTGCCGACCTTCGTCGATTCGGGGGCCGCGAGGATCAGTGCCGATAATGCGTGCATGGCTTATTCCCCTTCCTGTGCTTCGAGACGGTCGCGCATGGCGGTCGCCTTCGGGTCGATCTTCCTGTTGCTGTAGGAGACGTAGGCTGCGGTGATGCCGAAGGTCGAGACGAACTGCAACAGGCCCAGCAGCAGGCCGACGTTGATGTTGCCCCAGACCTTGATGGACATGAATTCGTGTGCATAGTCCGCCAGCAATACGTAGGCAAAGTACCACAGCAGGAAAATGACGGCCATGGGGAAAGCGAAGCTGCGGTGGGTCTTGCGCAGGTCCTTGAACTCTTCCGAGTCCTGTTCCTTGACGAAATCGATGTCGGGTCCTAGATCCGACTCCGGGGTGATGCTCATGATTCCTCCTTCACAAGGGGTTCAAGGCGTCAGGTGCAGTACCTCTTGGAAGAACAAGCACCGGTTGGTCCCGATCCGTAAGGCGGGTCACCTGACAGGGTGACTGAGATCACTCTGCGGCATCAAAGACCCGTGCGTGAAGAGGGACCGGCCGGGCAACCGGCAAGCGGTCACCCAGATGCGCCAAGCGGCAATGCCGATCGATGAACGGCATGCCCGATTGCGCCCCACGTAGGCTGGGGGCCATGCTCTCCACCGCACTGCAAATAACCCTCATCGTGACCACCGTCGTGGTCGGCGGGGCACTGGTGGGGTACCTGGGGTTCAGGATCGCACGCTCCAACCGCGACCTGGGCACCGACGCCGAAAAGGCCACATTTGAAACCCTGCACCAGGTCTCGGTCGCCGCCCCGCACCTGGCCGCGGGACTGACCCCCGAGGGGGCCGCCACCGCTTCGAAGCACCTGCGCTCGCTGCTGGCCGCCCAGGCGCTGGTGATCACCGACACCTCCGCGGTGCTGGCGATCGACGGGAACACCCCCGGGCACGAGGGCAACGCAAGCCACGCTGCACTGGAGCTTGCCGCCGCCGCGCTGGGCGCCAAGCGCACCCAGGTCAAGCGCTCGGATTCCGCTGACATGGTCTGCGCCCCGATCATGGTCGGGGACACCCCCGTGGGCACCGTGTGCGCCTTCACCCCGCGCGCCCGGGCGGGTTTTGTCCGGGCGGTGGCCGAGGTCGCGGCATGGGTGGCCGCCCAGGTGGGACTTGCCGAGCTCGATGCCTCCCGCGCCCTGCTCATGGAGGCCGAGGTCCGTGCGCTGCGTGCCCAGATCAGCCCGCATTTCATCTACAACTCGCTGAACGCCATCGCGTCGTTCATCAACACCGATCCGGCACGGGCCCGGGAACTGGTCGTCGAGTTCGCCGACTTCACCCGTTATTCCTTCCGCCGCCACGGGGACTTCACCACGCTGGCCGAGGAACTGACCGCCATCGATCGGTACCTGCTGCTGGAAAAGGCAAGGTTCGGCGAACGCATCAAGGTGTCCCTGGCCATTGCCCCGGAGGTGCTGGGAACCGCCATCCCGTTTTTGTCCCTGCAGCCGTTGGTGGAAAATGCGGTGCGCCACGGCCTGGAATCCAAGCCCGGCGGCGGGCGCATCACCATCAGCGCCTCTGACTCGGGGGAATACGCGCTGATCACCGTCGAGGACGACGGGGTGGGGATCGACCCGGCCGCCTTGGCCGCGGTGCTGGCCGGGACCACGGAGTCCATCCACGTGGGGTTGCGCAACGTGGATGTGCGGTTGCGCCAGGTCTACGGCGACGCCCACGGGCTGGTCATCGACACCGCACCGGGGGCCGGGACGCTGATCACCATGCGCATTCCCAAGTTCCGGCCCGGCGTGGAACCCTCGGCCCCGGTTGCGCATTGACGCGCCATCGGCGGCATCCCGGCGCGGGCAACAGGGGCAGGTAAAATGTCATCCATGATTAACGTGGTCGTTGCCGACGATGAACTGCCGGCCGTCGAGGAACTGGCCTACCTACTCTCCCTCGATGCCAGGGTGGGGACCATCCACCGCGCCAATTCCGGGGCCGAGGCGCTGAAGGCGCTGGAGGAATTCGAGGTCGACGCACTGTTCCTGGACATCCATATGCCGGCGCTTTCCGGGCTGGACATCGCCCGGGTCATCTCGCGCTTCACCCGTCCCCCGGCCGTCGTGTTCGTCACCGCCGACGAGGACCAGGCCCTTGAAGCCTTCGAGCTAGCCGCGTTGGACTATGTGCTCAAGCCGGTGCGCCCCGAACGGCTGGCCGAATCAATCCGCCGGATCTGCGAGCAGGTCGAAGAGGAAATCGCCAAGCCCGAGGTCGTCACCGTTGACCAGGGCGGGGTCACCAAGATGATCCGCCGCGATGAGATCCGCTATGTGCAGGCCCAGGGCGACTACGCCCGGCTGCACACCAAGGACGCCAGCTACCTGATCCGGGTGCCGTTGAACGATTTGGAACAGCAGTGGTCCTCGGCCGGGTACATCCGCATCCACCGCTCCTACCTCGTGGCCATGGAAAAGATCGACACGGTGAAACTTGCAACCGGCAAGGCCTCGGTTCTCATCAGCGGGATCGAACTGCCCGTCTCGCGCCGCGCCCTGCCCTACCTGCGCGAACGCCTGGCAGCCAATCGTGTCAGGCCGCTGTGAGCGACCCCGCTCCCGGGGACCTGCCACCATCACCGGAAACCACCGTGGCGCCCGGCGATGAGATGCTGCCCCCGCCCACGGGCAACAGGGTGCGCGTCAGTGCCCCTGCCGGCACCATGCTGAACATCGTGCGCCGCTCGGCCCCGGCGGCGGCCGACACCTTCTACGTCCATTCGCTGATCCGCTCGCAGCTGCGCCTTGCCGTCTCGGTCGCGCTGGGCTTCCTGCTGTTGCTGGTGGGGATGGCGGTGATGGTCGTCGCCTGGCCGCAGATCAACAACATCCGCCTGGCCACCATCCCGCTGCCCTGGTGGCTGCTGGGGGTGGGCGTCTATCCGCTGATCATGCTCTCGGCGATCCTGTTCACCAAGGCCGCGGCCCGCAACGAGGCCAAGTACCGGAGCATCGCCAAATGATCAACCCCACCGTTGCGCTGCTGGCCGTGGTGCTCGTGTGCCTGGCAACGGTGCTCATTGCGATCAACGGGCTGCGCCTCTCCCGCACCACCGAGGACTTCTATGTCGCTTCACGCACCGTGAAGCCCTGGTGGAACGCCAGCGCCATTGGCGGGGAATACCTCTCGGCGGCATCATTCTTGGGTATTGCCGGGCTGATCGTAGTCTCCGGGCAGGACGCGCTGTGGTTCCCCATCGGGTACACCGCCGGCTACCTGATGCTGCTGCTTTTCGTCGCTGCCCCGCTGCGCCGCTCCCGGGCCTACACCATCCCGGACTTTGCGCAGATCCGGTTGGGGTCGATGAAGTTGCGCCGGCTCACCAGTTTCCTGGTGGTGGTGATCTGTTGGCTGTATATCGTCCCTCAGCTGCACGGCGCCTCGCTGACCATGGGCATCAGCACCGGCCTGCCCGGCTGGATCGGCTCGGTGCTGGTGATGGGAATCGTGTGCCTCACGGTGCTGGCTGGCGGGATGCGCTCGATCACCTTCGTCCAGGCGTTCCAGTACTGGCTCAAGCTGGCCGCCTTGGCGATCCCGGTGGTGTTCCTGCTGCTGCACCTGGAACTAGCCGGGGAGTCGGCCACCCTTGACGGGGCGATCTTCGACACCGCCGCAGACGCTTCGGCAGGCAAAGGCCTCTACTACAACATCTCGCTGATTGTTGCGCTGCTCTTTGGCACCCTGGGCCTGCCGCACGTGCTCGTGCGTTTCTACACCAACCCCGACGGGCCCTCGGCGCGGAAAACCACCGTGATCGTGTTGGGCCTGCTGGCCCTGTTCTACCTCTTCCCCACTGTCTTGGGCATCCTGGGCCGTGCCTACACCCCCGAGCTGGCCACCAGCGGGAACGCCGATGCCACGGTGCTGCTGCTTCCCGGCCGGATCCTGGGCGGGAGCGCCGGGGACGCGTTGAGCGCGATCATCATCGGCGGCGCTTTCGCGGCTTTCCTTTCCACGTCCTCCGGCTTGGTGGTCTCCCTGGCCGGAACCATCTCCCAGGACCTCTTCCAAGGCACCGTGCGTGGATTCCGGATCTCCACGCTCATTGCCACGGTCGTGCCGCTGTTGCTCGCGCTGGGCACCAGCACCTTCGCGCTGGCCGGTGCCATCGGCTCCGTCTTCGCCTTCACCGCGGCGACCATCTGTCCCTTGTTGCTGCTGGGCATCTGGTGGCGCGGGCTGACGGTTGCCGGGGCGATGTCCGGGATGCTGGCCGGGGCAGTGGGTTGCGGCTCCTCCCTGGCCCTAGCCGCCATACTGCCCAACACACCGGGATCCATGCACGCCTTGGTGGCCCAGCCGGCAGCATGGTGCGTGCCTCTGGCGTTCCTGGTGATGATCACGGTCTCCCTGGCAACCAGGCATCGTGCGCCGGGGCGCATCGATGCCGTGATGGCCCGGCTCCACGTACCCGAAGCCCGCTAGCGGCCCCGTTTCTGAGATAAAAAATGCTGTTGGCCCGCCCGGGGTATCCCGGTGGGCCAACAGCATGAAAACCATTGGATACGCATCGATGGCTAGTCGATGGAGGCCATCAACTCCACGACGCGGTCAAGGAACGCATCGACCTGTGATTCCTCGTACCCGTGCTCGCCCTCCGCGCGACGGAACTCGGCGCGGCGCACGGCATCCACGCTCATCGGAACGTCCTTCTCGAAGTAGTCGATGAGCTGGGAGGAGAGCTTGTCAACGTCTTGCACGTTGTAGCTCGAGGCGTTGGCCCGCGAGGGGCGGCGGAAGCGTTCCCCCGGGGAGCGGTGCAGGCGCCCGCGAAGGATCGCAGAGAGCCTTCCGACCTGTTGCAGCCAGGCGTCTTCCCCGTTGGACTGGATCAGGGCGTCGCGTTCGCGTTGGGCAAAGACGTCCTCGAGCCTATCCAGTGCACCATCGACCTCCCGGGCACTGTAGCCACCGCGCTGGGCCGGAAAGACGGTGCGGCGCACCATGTGGCTGGTGACAATCGAATCGTCGTCACCGTCGCCGTTGAACGTGGCGCGGGCACGGGAGAGGAAGACATCGACCTGTTTGGTGTTGTAACCGAACTCTTTTTCCCCCACGCGCTCAAATGGGCTGGGGGCCGGCTGTGCCTTTTCCTGACTCAAATTTCTTTCCTTGATCTTGGTTCCGCATACCGGCTAACCGGCATCGTGTTCCTGCTGATGGTGCGTGGTCCCTTACGGGGCCGCACCTGCCTGTAAGTACCCATCCTAGGGAATCGCGGGCAGCTCTTCGAACTAGAGCGCGCCGGGAATCAGCAAAATGGTGAGGATATAGGTCACGGGGATCGCAAAGACGACCGAATCGAGCCTGTCCATGACCCCGCCGTGGCCCGGCAAGATGTTGCTCATGTCCTTGATGCCAAGCTCCCGCTTGACCATGGATTCGGCAAGGTCGCCGGTTGTTGCCGCCGCGACGGTGGCCACGGCCAGCGGCACCCCGAACCACCATGGTGCATCGAGCAGGAAGACCGCCGCCAGGATACCGACCAGGGTCGCTCCCCCGACGGATCCGGCAAAACCTTCCCAGGACTTCTTGGGACTGATCTTCGGGGCCATCGGGTGCTTTCCGAAAAGCGCACCCACCAGATATCCAAAGGTGTCATTGGAGACCACCAGCAGCAGCATCGTGGTCAGCAGCAGGTAGCCGCGTGGCTCCTTGAGCACCAGAACCGCGAAGCTCAGCAGCAGCGGCACCCAGGACAACACGAAGATGCTGGCCACGACCGAGGCCACCGATTTGGCCGGTCCTTCGATGATGCGCCACAGGAACACCAACAGCGCGCTGGCGGTGAACGCAATGCCCAGTGATTCAAGCCCCCCGTAGAACGCGGAGAAAGGCATGGCGATCGCGCCCACGGCCAACGGCACCAACGGGGTGTCGATGCCGGTGCTGTTCAGCGCCCGGGAAACTTCCCAGCAGCCCACCACCCCGAAGATCGCGACCGTGGCGACGAACGCCAACGGCAGGAAAAACAGCCCGGTAAGCACCACTGCCAGAAGCACGAGCCCGACCACGATGGCCGCCGGGAGGTCCCGGCCGGCCTTCGAGGTCTTTTTCTGCTCGGCCTTGCCGCTGCGTCGTGTTTTCGGTTCAAGCCCGCCGGTATCCGGCGACGGCTGCGAAAGGGACTCTTCGGCTCCCTCGCTCGGCTCGGTGGGATTGGACATTAGACTTCCAGCAGCTCGGTTTCCTTGCGCTTGAGCAAGTCATCGATGCCGTCGGCGTGGGACTTGGTCAGTGCGTCGAGGTCCTTTTCGGCGCGTGCGCCTTCGTCCTCACCGACGTCGCCGTCCTTGACGAGCTTGTCAATGGAGTCCTTGGCCCGGCGACGAATGTTGCGCAATGCAACCTTGGCGTCCTCGCCCTTGCCGCGCACGACCTTGACGTATTCCTTGCGGCGTTCCTCGGTCAGCACCGGCAGGATCACGCGAATGGTCTTGCCGTCGTTCGACGGGTTGGCGCCGACCTCGGAGTCACCCAGGGCCTTTTCGATCTCGCGCAGTGCGCTGACATCGTAGGGGCTGATCAACAAGGTGCGTGCTTCCGGAACGGCGAAGGACGCCAGCTGCTGCAGCGGGGTCGGGGTGCCGTAGTAGTCCACCAGGACCTTGGCGTACATTCCCGGGTGGGCGCGGCCCGTGCGAATTGCGGAGAAATCCTCTTTCGCGGTTTCGATGGTTCGATCCATCTTGTCGGCAGCTTCGGCGAGGGTTTCCTCAATCACGGTCTACTCCTTTGAATCGGCTGCCCAAAAAAAGGGGCGGCCTGATGATTTTGGGCTTTCAGTCAATCCTATGCCACAAACGCTGATGACTTGGGGCAGCTAGATGGTGACGCGGGTTCCGTTTTCCTCGCCCAAGATGGCGCGGGTGACGTTTCCTTCGCCTTCCATGCCGAAGACCAACATCTCCAGCCCATTGTCCTTGCACATGGTCATGGCCGTCTGGTCCATGACCCGGATATCCTTGATGAGCGCCTCGTCGTACGTCAGGTGATCGATCTTCACTGCGTTCGGATCCTTCTTCGGGTCCGCGGTGTAGACACCGTCGACACCGCTCTTTGCCATCAGCACCAGGTCGGCATCGACTTCCAGGGCACGCTGTGCGGCCACGGTGTCGGTGGAGAAGTAGGGCAGTCCGGCGCCGGCGCCGAAGATGACTACGCGGTCCTTTTCCAGGTGCCGGATGGCACGGCGCGGGATGTATGCCTCTGCGACCTGGGCCATGGAGATCGCGGACTGCACGCGGGTGTCCACGCCTGCCTGCTCCAGGAAGTCCTGCAGCGCCAGGCAGTTCATGACGGTGCCGAGCATGCCCATGTAGTCGGCGCGGGAACGGTCCATGCCGGATGCCGAGAGCTCGGCTCCGCGGAAGAAGTTTCCTCCGCCGACCACGATGGCTACCTCGACCTTGCCCACCGTTGCTGCAATCTGTTCGGCGACTCCGCGCACGGTGTCAGGGTCGACGCCCAGCTTGCCGCCTCCGAAGACCTCGCCGGATAGCTTCAGCAAGACCCTCCGACGACGGGGTACGTGTGGGTGCTCGCTCGTTTCACGGGTTGCGTCCATGGGGATCTCGTTCCTCCTGCGTGCGGGTCGGTGCCGGCCCACGTCGTTGCTGTCTTTTGGGTGGACCACGGGAATACTCGCGGTCCATTGGGGCTGGCAGGAAAAAGGGGACGGCCACTGTGAAGTGGCCACCCCCTTTTTACCAAGCTGTGCAGCAATTGGCCAGCGGTGCCGTGGCGCCGCAAACCAACTTACCTGCAGATGGAACTAGTTACGCGCCGACACGGAAGCGTGCGAATGCGGTGGCCTTGACGCCGGCCTCTTCGAGCACGGCGCCCACGGACTTCTTGGCATCCTTGGCGAACGCCTGGTCAACCAGCACCGATTCCTTGAAGAAACCGGTCAGGCGCCCTTCAACGATCTTCGGCAGTGCGGCTTCGGGCTTGCCCTCGGCCACTGCGGTTTCCATAGCGATGCGGCGTTCGTTCTCCACGGTCTCGGCGGCGATGCCATCGCGGCCCAGGACCGACGGGGACATGGCAGCGATATGCACTGCAACGTCATGTGCAACGGTGAAAGCACCGTCGCCGTCGCCGTCGACTGCGAACAGGACGCCGACCTGGGCCGGCAGATCCTTCGAGGTCTTGTGCAGGTATGCATCCACGGTTGCGCCTTCGACGCGGCTCATGCGACGGACGATGACCTTCTCGCCGAGCACTGCGCCTTCTTCGGTGACGACATCGGCCAGGGCCTTGCCCTCAACGTCGACGGCCAGCAGGGTTTCCAGATCGGCTGCGGCGGAGGAAACCGCAACTTCCAGGACCTGGTTTGCCAGGGCGATGAACTTCTCGTTCTTGGCAACGAAGTCGGTCTCGCAGCTCAGTTCGATCATGACGCCGACGGTGCCGTCGATGACCTTGGCGGCAATGAGGCCTTCCGAGGTCGAGCGGCCTTCGCGCTTGGTGGCGCCCTTGAGGCCCTTGATGCGGATGAGCTCCATGGCCTTCTCGGCGTTGCCATCGGCTTCGTCGAGGGCCTTCTTGACGTCCATCATGCCAGCGCCGGTGCGCTCGCGCAGTGCCTTAATGTCAGCAGCGGTGTAGTTTGCCACGTGCAACCCCATTCAATAAGTGGTTTTGGTCTTTTTCGCCGAAGGACGGGCCGTTGTGGCCCGTCCCGCGGTTTGTCCCCGAAGCCGGAGCTTCCCTTAGGAGGAAGCCCCGGCTCCTGCGGGCCTTGGTTTTGTGACTACTCGGCCGAAGCGGCCGGTGCCTCTTCGGCAGCCGGGGCTGCTTCTGCGGCGGGTGCCTCTTCGGCAACCGGAGCTGCTTCTGCGGCGGGTGCCTCTTCGGCAACCGGAGCTGCTTCTGCGGCTGCCGGAGCAGCTTCAGCGGCAGGAGCCTCGGTCTTGTTGGTCTCCAACAGTTCGCGCTCCCACTCGGCCAGCGGCTCGGCCGGGGCTTCGGTGTTGCCTGCAGCCTTGTTGTTGCGGGCGATTAGGCCCTCGGCAACGGCGTCTGCAACAACGCGGGTGAGCAGGTTGACGGAGCGGATGGCGTCGTCGTTGCCCGGGATCGGGTACTGGACTTCATCCGGGTCGCAGTTAGTATCGAGAATTGCAACAACCGGGATGCCCAGCTTCCGCGCTTCGTCGATGGCCAAGTGCTCCTTCTTGGTGTCAACAACCCAGATGACCGAAGGGGTCTTGGTCAGGTTGCGGATACCGCCAAGGTTGGTCTGCAACTTGGTGAGCTCGCGGCGGAGCAGCAGCAGTTCCTTCTTGGTGTGGCCCGAGCCGGCTACGTCCTCGAAATCGATCTCTTCGAGTTCCTTCATGCGTGAGATGCGCTTGGAAACCGTCTGGAAGTTGGTGAGCATGCCACCGAGCCAGCGCTGGTTGACGTAGGGCTGGCCCACGCGGGTAGCCTGCTCGGAAATTGATTCCTGAGCCTGCTTCTTGGTGCCAACGAACAGAACGGTGCCGCCGTGGGCAACAGTCTGCTTGACGAACTCGAAGGCGCGGTCGATGTACGACAGCGACTGCTGCAAGTCAATGATGTAGATGCCGTTGCGCTCCGTGAAGATGAAACGCTTCATCTTCGGGTTCCAACGACGGGTCTGGTGTCCAAAGTGAACGCCGCTGTCGAGCAGCTGGCGCATGGTTACGACTGGCATGTCGCAACTCCTTCCGGCAGTAGCTGGCCGGCCCATCCCTGGACCGCGGTAACTGCCATTGTTATCGGTTGATGGTGCACATCCGGAATTGGACGCAACCCCTGGCATGAGAGGACCGGCGGACCGCTCCCGCCGCTGGCTACAACCGAAGTGATTCGGACCGTGGGCCTGGGCGTCACACACAGCCAATCACCACATTTTGCGGGGATCGGGTTGCATGGATGACTCATACGCGAAGTCGGCTTCATGCGTCCTCTTTTCAGCGCAGGCATCAAGAGGGCACAGAGAACCGCATGTTCAAGTGTACTACAGGCGAAGGTCCTGGAAATTGACTCATCCGCACCGCCTGATGGGACGTGCCTCACACCCGCGCGCCCTTCCACAGCGCACCGGGCCGGGACCCACAGCGAGGCGCCATCGGCCCAGGCTTGGGGCATGAAAACCGTTTCCGCACTAGCGGGCTTCGTGGTGGGCGCCGTCCTGCTGCTGGTTCCCGCGGCTACTTCCCCACTCTCCACCGCGTCGCCGGAACCGGCTGGGCTCCATTCCGGTCCATGGGCGTGGCCGCTGGATCCTGTGCCGACAGTGTTGCGCGCCTTCGACCCACCGGCCCAGCGCTGGCTCAGCGGTCACCGCGGCGTAGATCTGGCCGGGAATCCCGGAGCCAGGGTCGGTGCACCGTCGGACGGCATCGTCTCTTTCGTGGGCCAAATCGTTGACCGTCCCGTCCTGGTCATCGACCACGGATCGGGCTTGCTCACCAGCCTTGAGCCGGTGCGCAGCACGTTGGCCCGCGGAGCGATTGTCAGCACCGGGGATGAGGTCGGGATGATCGGGACAGGGTCCCACTGCACCGGGCGTTGCCTGCATTGGGGCTTGCGGCTGGACGGGCGGTACATCGATCCGTTGCTCACGATCCACGACACCCGGCCATCGGTCCTGCTGCCGTTGGACTAGTTGCCGGGGCGGGCCCTGGCCCCGGATTCCTTGATCGCGGCCTCGTAGACCTTAACCATGAGTTCGGTCTGCCGGCTTTGCAGAAACGACTCCGGGTCGAAGGAAGCCGTGTCCGGGCCGCTGCCGTCCTTGATCTGCGCGACACAGTGATCAAGGGTCTTGGCCAGCGTCTGGATCGAGTCGTCGCGGGTCAGCCAGTAGCCTCCTCGCGGCAGATCTTGGGCGATGTTGCGGTCGCTGAGCAGCGAGGGGGTGCCCAGCGCAGCTGCTTCGAAAACGGTCATCCCCTGGGTCTCGAAACCCTGGGAGGTCTGGACCAATGCGTCGGCACGGCGCAATTCGCCAAGCATTTGCCGGTACGGGACTTTTCCGCGGACGTGGACCGTTGCGTTATTCATCTCCTTGGCCTTGGCTTCGGCCTTGGCACGGTCGGCGCCGTCACCGAAAACATGGATGTCGGCATCGATGTCTGCCATTGCCACGGCGTCCAGGAAGGGAAGTAGTCGTTTCTCGGGACTGAACCGGCCGACCCAGGCCAACCTCGGTCGTGGATTGGGTCCCTGCGGTGGTTGGGACAGGAGCTCGGCGGCGATCGTGTCGTCCATCCCGTTGGGTACCACGTCCACCGGGTTGAAAACCCCTTCACGTTGTAGCAACTTCGCGAAATGGCTCGAGGGAGCCGTGACGCATTCGGCGTTGTCGGTGAAACGTGCGAGATACGTCCAAGCATCCACCGCCGCGGGCCTGTCGGTGTGCAGAAAGATTTTCTGCGCCAGCCCGAATCCACGCTGCACCATGCCCGGGAACGGCATGGTTGCCGCGATGCCCACGTCGAGCCGGTTGTGCATCGTGTGCACCACCGGCAGGTGCCGGGCCTCGGCGAAACGATAGCCGATGACGGCACCCCAGAAATCTGCTTGGACATGAACGACATCCGCGTGCCCGCGTGCGGCGAGGGCCTTCGCCAGGACCTTGTCGGTACTTTTCCCCGGTATGCACAGGGAATACTCCCCAGGGCCCAAGGGCATCGAGGGCAGTTCGATAACCGCGGGATCCTGTGCGTGCGCACCACGACAGCGAGGGGAAACGATGGTGACCTTGTGACCCGATAGTTCCAGGAAGCGCCGTTGCAAGCGGACGGAGGTTTGCATGCCTCCAAGGGTGTCGGGATGCTGGTCAACGAATATGACGCAATGCATGGACCCTCTCGTCCTTTCATCGGTGCTGCGCAAAAGGTGAACGCTCGGCCGGGCCGAAAGGACAAATACAAATCCTGCGGTGGTGCTTTCCAAGCTCCGTCTGGAGGTGCCTGACCCGTAGGGGAATCCGTCCAGCGATCGAAAAAGTCCCGGCCGGATTCCTCACATATGAGTACTCGACCAGGACTTCCATTCGTAGGGCGGGTCGGGCTTGAACCGACGACCAAGGGATTATGAGTCCCCTGCTCTGACCAACTGAGCTACCGCCCCAATACCGGGTGTCCCGCTCTTCGACGCCGAAACGTCGATCAGTGAAACATCCCTCGCCATACTAGTGGATTTCGCCGCGCGTTTTCATCTTCCACGGCCGTAATCCCAAAGCCCACTGAGGAATCAGGGCAGGAAGTCCTCGGCCTTGGCCCCTCGATAGATGGATTCGAAGGTGTCCATGGTCTTGCTGTGGCTGTGCTCGGCGGCCTTGGCATGCCCGGCCTTGCCCATTATTTCCTGCTCGGGCGATGTCAAGGCAAGGATCGTGTCGATCTTGTTGGCCAGGTCTGCGCGGTCGCCGGGCTCAAAGAGGTAGCCGTTGACACCGTTCTCAACCAAGTGAGGCAGCGCCATGGCGTTGGCCAAGACCACGGGCCGTGAAGCCGACAGCGCTTCCAGGGTCACCAAGGACTGCAGTTCGGCGGTACCGGGCTGGCAGAACACATCGCAACGCAAGTAGGCCCTGCGCAATTCCGCGTCGTCCACGTGTCCCAGGAAGCGCACGCGGTCGGCCACACCATTTTCGCGCGCCAGCTTTTCCAGCGGTGCGCGCTGCTCTCCGCCACCGATGACTTCAAGGTGCACCTCGGGTGCGGTCTTCATCAAAGAAAGCGCATCAATGAGTTCGTTGACGTTCTTTTCCACGGCCAGCCTGCCGACAAACAGGATCGTGGGGTACGGGTTGCACTCAATCGTTTCGTTGTCGCCGAGCTCGTAGTGGCTCGAATCGATGCCATTGGACAGCGGAAGCACGGTGCTTAAGCGCGCGAACCGGCTCATGGCCCGGGCGGCCAACGGGGTCGGGGTGGTCACGACATTCGCCTTGCCCATGATCTTGCCCATGTCACGCCAGGAATTGCGTGCAATGATGCGCTTGAACCACTGCGGAAACGGCAGGAACGGGTCAAGGTTTTCCGGCATGAAGTGGTTGGTCGCAACGGTTTGAACGCCCAGCTTGTTCCCAACGGCCAGGGCTTGCTGACCAATCATGTAGTGGCACTGGGCATGGACCACGTCCGGCTGGATCTTGTTCAGCAACTTCTTGATCTCAGGATTGATTTCCCAAGGGAAGCAAATGCGGAAATACTCATGGGTCGGCACCGAGTGCGAACGCAGCCTGTAAACGGTTGCCTCGGGGCGCACTTCGGTGATGGTCGGCCCCTTGGTCGGCCGGGTGGCCATAACGTAGACCTCATGTCCGCGCTCAGTCATCGCTGTGGCCAGACGATGGCAAAAGACTGCAGCGCCGTTTACATCCGGCGGATAGGTATCCGCTGCAATGACGATCTTCAATGGTTTCTCGCCCGTCACGGGGTGTGTTCACTCCTTGACATGACCGCTTCTGGAGGCCACGGTAGTCGCTTCATTGTCTTGGTTGACGAATCGCAGGATTTCAACGCCATCTAATTGCCGTCGGAGAGCTTCGGCCTCTTCTTGGCCTCTGCCTTGCGCTCAAGTACGTCAGGGTGGTGCCGGGACAACGCGATGACCCCCACGATAGCAATGCATCCGGCAGCAACCATGCTCAACGCCATGGCGGGTCGGACATTGGGATCGAGTTCACCAAGAATCGCGATCCCGATGGAGATCCCGACGATGGGGTCGATCACGGTCAATCCGGCAATCACCAGGTCCGGCGGACCCTTGGAATAGGCGTTCTGGACGAAGTAGGAGCCAAGGAGTCCGGCAACCACCACCGCCAACACGGAGTACCACGTAACGTTCGCGAGGAATCGACCGTTGGGGTCAAGCAGGGCGATAGCGATGGTGCGAACCAGCACCGCCACGAAGCCGAAGAGGACACCTGCACCCATGATGTAAAAGAAGGCGCCGAGGCGGTGCGGCAACATGACAACGGCGCCGCCGAAGACCAGCACGACAACCACGAGAATCATGATCGTGAGCAATTCTTGGGAAACGGTGATCATATGGTCCGCGGCACTGACCTGGATGGCAAGAACGACAAAACCCACGCTGCCAATCATGCAGGCGATGATTGCAAGAATCGTGGGCCGGTTCATCTTGATGTGGTGTTCCCGGGCATTGACCACAGTGGTGATCACCAACGCGATCGCGCCAATGGGCTGCACGACGGTCAAGGGTGCATTGGCCAACGCATAGACGTTCAGGCTCATGCCCATGCCCAGGAGCACCAGCCCGAAAACCCAGCGCGGCGTCTTGAACAAACGAACCATGCCCAACCCGGTCACGTTCAGCCCGCCGGCACTGGCACGCACCGCGCTGGATTGCCGTTGTGTGCCGAAGGCCAGAAAGAACGCCCCGGTGATCGCGGCCGTGACCGCTAGCCAGACCACTCGGTTCCCGCCTTCAGCGCCTTGGCCTTCCGGTGCGCCTGGATAAAGTATTGGACGAAGGCAACCAGGTGAAGCGCACAGGCCAGTGCAAGGATCCAGAGCGAGATGTCCCGCAGCATTGTCCCGCGGCCCCAGTCGGTGCTTCCCAGAAGAAGCAGCGGGGTGCCGACCAGCAACAAGGCGGTACGGATCTTTCCAAGGTTGCTCACCCGGAGGTTGGGATTGCCATGGAAGAGCACCCAGGCGTTGGTGATCAAGATGGCATCGGGAATCATGATGGCGAGCGCCAACCATGGCGGGGCGATTCCTGTTGCGACGAACGTGGTGGCAATGGCGAACAGGGCCAGCCTGTCTGCCACCGGGTCCAGCCACTTTCCGACGCTGGATATCTGATCCAGGCGCCGGGCTGCGTAGCCGTCGATCCAGTCCGAAGAACCGAGGATCACCAAGGTCAGCGTGGCCCAACCGTAGTGCAGGGTCAAGGTCTGCCAGATGAATAGCGGGACCAACAGGAACCTCAAAACGGTGATGAGGTTGGGAACCGTCCAGAACGTGGTGAGCTCGCGGTATTCAAAATTGTCGCGGGTTCCCGCCCCAATGATGCGCATGCTCACCTCCTTCGTGCTCTAGCTAGTTGCCCCTGCCCGTCGGGCCGGCTGTCGGTGCCTGCCTGGCTGTCGCCCCTCCTGTCCTGAGCGGATCTCGGGAGGGGCAACTGCTGGAGGACGTGGACGGGAACTAGGTCTCTGGCCCGGTTCCCGTAACTACTTGCGCATCAGCTTGCGCAGGAACACAAAGAACATGGTCACGGACCCGGCCATGATGGCCAGCGGCTGCCAGCGCTCACGCAGGGCCTCCTTGGCGTTTTCGCCGTCGACGCCGCTGAGAGATGCAAACTTGTCTGTCGCCCGTTCGACCCCCTCCGACATCTTCACTGAAGCGGCATCGGCAAGATCACGTGCCTGGCTGGCGGCCTTGGTCACCGTGTCACCGGCTGCCTGGCCGGCTTCGGACACCTTTGCGCTGAATTGCATCGGGATGTCGATTTTTCGTCCCAGTCCGTCGCGGTACAAGGCAATCTCGTCGCGACGTTCCCGGGTACGAATGATCAGTTCGTTGTGGGTCGGCTTCTCGACCTTGGGCTCGTCGTCCTTCTCACCCTTATTGTCCTTGTCGGCGTCATCCTTCGATGCCTTGGGCTCGTCGAGGGTGGCGACATCAAACGCGCTGCCTTCCTTGACCACTCCAAGGTCGTGGCGGAATCCACGGATCGCTTCCTCGGGCATGAACGGCATCGCCTTCTTGACCTTCAGGAATGCGAATAGCCCAAGGATCAGGGCAAGAACAAGGAAGCCCGCAGCTACCAGCAACGCGGCCAGCCACGGCGAGATGAGCGTACCGATTCCCATGATCAAGGCAACGACCAAGGCGATCATCATGAAGCTGAGCAGGGCCAGGGCAACAACTGCGGCGCCGGCGGCAATGCCGACGTTGATGCCCTTTGACTTCAAGACACAGGCGGCGATGCGCGTCTCATCGATCAGTTGTTTCGGGATCAGGCGGCTAAGCCCGCCCAGTTGTCCCTTTAAGGTTTTTGACGCTGACTGGTACTGGGTTCCAGTCGATTCCGATCCAGACATGCTGTCTCCATTTCATGCGGCCTCGGCCCGGCCTGCTCATCCCAAAACTATCATCGGACGGCCGAAAACAACTCACCCTGAAGAAGTACTTCTACGGTATGAGCTGGCCCGGAGACGAAAAATCCCCGTTCTCCTAAAAGGAGGACGGGGTTTTCCTATTGCGCTCCCCCGAATGGACTTGAACCAGTAACCTTCCGATTAACAGTCGGACGCTCTGCCAATTGAGCTACGGGGGAATGAAGCAGGTAATACTTTACCAGAGCACCAATTGGATCCCAAATCATGCCCACGGTTTTCCGGACGACTCCAGGCCCTCATCCAGAAGCGCTCCCTTATCTTTCGCGCTGCACCCGGGCCTCATCCCAAACGGGCTCCGTGGACTCGTAGACCTTTCCGTTGGACCCAAACACCAGGAACCGGTCGAAGGACCTGGCGAACCACCGATCGTGGGTCACCGCCAGGACGGTGCCCTCGAAGGAGTCGATGGCGCTTTCGAGCGCTTCGCCCGAGTGCAGGTCGAGGTTGTCCGTGGGCTCGTCAAGCAATAGGAGCGTGGCTCCGGAAAGCTGCAGCAAAAGGATCTGGAATCGCGCTTGCTGGCCGCCGGAGAGCGAATCATACTTTTGTTCAGCTTGGCCGGCCAGACCGTATCCATCGAGCGCACCGGATGCCGCTTCCCGTGCCATGCCCGAACGGTGCTCGTCCCCGCGATGCAGGATATCAAGCAGGGGTCGACCCATAAGGTCCGGTCGGCTGTGGGTTTGGGCGAAGAATCCGGGCCGGATACGGGCACCGAGCTTTACCGTGCCCTCATGCGGAACCTCGGCGATCTCGAAGTCCGAGACCGGCAGGTGCTCGCGTTCGGGGTCGGTGCCTCCGGCTGCCAGCAAGCGAAGGAAGTGGGATTTTCCCGAGCCGTTCGAGCCGAGGATGGCCACGCGGTCACCGAACCAGATTTCGTTGCTGAAGGGTTTCATCAGCCCGGTGAGCTCAAGCTTCTTCGCGACGATGGCTCGCTTGGCCGTTCGTCCGCCCTTGAGCCTCATGTTGACGTTTTGTTCCAGCGGGATGGCCTGCGGCGGGCCCGCTTCGAGGAACTTGGCCAGGCGCGTCTGGGCCGCGTGGTAGCGATTGGCCATGTCGGAACGGAAGGCTGCCTTGTTCTTGTACATGTTCACCAGCTCCTTGAGCTTGACATGTTCCTCGTCCCACCGCTTGCGCAGCTCTTCGAAGCGCTCGTTGCGTTCGCGCCGCGCATCGACGTATGTCCCGAATGCTCCGCCGTGGATCCATGCCGTGGCACCCGAGTGGCCAGGTTCCAGGGTCACGATGCGGCTAGCCGCGTTGTTCAACAGCTCGCGGTCGTGGCTGATGAACAGGACGGTCTTGGGCGACTCGTTCATGGTGGCTTCAAGCCATCGCTTGCCCGGGACATCAAGGTAGTTGTCCGGCTCGTCCAGAAGCAGGAGCTCGTCGGGACCTTCGAAGAGGGCCTCGAGCACCAATCGCTTCTGTTCCCCGCCCGAGAGGGAGGATGCCAGCCGGTGTGAGGCACGTTCGAAGGGGACACCCAGCGCCGTTATGCATACCTTGTCCCATGCGGTTTCCAGCTCGTAGCCGCCGGCGTCGCCCCAGTCAATGATGGCTTGCGCATAGCGCATCTGGACCTTTTCATCATCGGATTCCATCATCAGCAGCTCGGTTTCGTCCATGGCCTTCGCCGCTTTTGCCAAGTCCGCCGAAGCCGTCGAGACCAACAGGTCGCGCACCGTGGATTCATCACGGACCTGGCCCACGAACTGTCGCATGATGCCCATGCCTCCGGAACGGCTGATCGCGCCTTCATCGGCCTTGATGTCCCCGGCGATGATCCTGATCAGTGTCGTCTTGCCTGCCCCGTTGGGCCCGATGAGAGCTGTTTTCGAACCGGAAGTGACTTTGAAGGTCACGCCTCCCAGGAGCTGGGTTCCGTCCGAAAGGAAGTAATGGATGTCGGATACGTCGATATGAGCCACCGCTCCATCATACGGTTGCCTCCGGGCTCAGCCGATTCCACGCTTATGGGGCAGAGCCGGCGATGTCTTGAATTCAAGTACTTTTTGGTGACAATGCATTAAACAAAGAAATCCGTATTCCCAATAATGAGAATACGGATTTCCTATCTGGCTCCCCCGAATGGACTTGAACCAGTAACCTTCCGATTAACAGTCGGACGCTCTGCCAATTGAGCTACGGGGGAAGGCAACGAGAAATACTCTACACAAGGTTTCAGGAAAACAAAAATCGGTGTTTTCCGCGGTGAAAACTACTCCTGGCGCAGTGAACGTCGCCGCAATTCCAGCTCCAAAAGCTCCCGGTTGATGCGTTGGAAGCCCTCTGGATCCCCGGCCGGATCCATGCGCTGCAACTCTCCCATTTTCTCCGCCTTCATATGCGTGATCTGAAGCTCGAAGAGCCTGTTGATGATGTCGTTGCAATAGCGCAGCAGGGCATCGTTGGTGCTCGCCGGCAACGGGGTCACGGCAAGTTCGGAAACGAAGGAGCGCAATGGCTCGGGAACTTCCTGCCTGATTGCCTCGACCCACTGCGAGGGAGTGGCCCCGGACTGTCCGGCCGCCCTGACCGCGTCATGGACAGCCGCGTGGGCCGGTGCCATGAATCGGGCATCGTAGAACGCCTGCCATTGTTCCGCGCTCAGCTGCGCCGGCTGCTGCAGCACGACTTCCAGGGCCTCGCGCTCCATCCGGGACACGGGGTCCCGCGGGTCCGGGCGGGTGTAGACCGGTGTTGCGGGCTGTTCCTGGGTACCCTGGGTTTGGTTCCCGTGCACCGGTTCGGCACTTTTGGGCATGCGGTTGCGTCGCACCGCAGCGCCCACCGACCGGTTGACGTCCTCCATGTCCATGCCCAGCCAGCCTGCAAGCTCGCGGGCATAGGCAGGGCGAATGGCCGAGTCGCGGATACCTGCCACGATGGGGGCGCTTACGCGCAGCGCTTGCACCCTGCCTTCGACGGTGTTCAGGTTGAAATTCTTCAACCCGGCCTTGATGGCGAATTCGAAGAGCGGACGCTTGGCGTCGATGAGTTCCCGCACGGCCTCCGGGCCGCGCGTCTGGCGCAGGTCGCATGGGTCGGCGCCGGTGGGTTCGACGGCAACGTAGGTCTGGGCGATGAACTTCTGGTCTTCCTCGAAGGCGCGCAAGGCCGCCTTCTGCCCGGCGGCATCTCCGTCGAAGGTGAAGACCACTTCGCCGCCGGATCCGTCGTCGCGCAACAGACGACGGGCGATCTTGATGTGGTCGGCTCCAAACGCGGTGCCGCAGGTGGCCACGGCCGTGCCGATGCCTGAGAGGTGGCAGGCCATGACGTCGGTGTAGCCCTCGACCACGACCAGCTGCCGGGTCTTGGTGATCTCCCGCTTGGCAAGATCCACCCCGTAGAGAACCTGGGACTTCTTGTAGAGCTGGGTTTCGGGGGTATTGAGGTACTTGGGTCCCTGGTCATCCTCGTAGAGCTTGCGCGCACCGAACCCGATGGTCGCCCCGGAGAGATCGCGGATCGGCCAGATCAACCGGCCTCGAAAACGGTCGTAAATCCCGCGGTTGCCCTCGGAAAAGATGCCGGTGAGCTTGAGCTCCTCATCCTGGAACCCACGGCCACGTAAGTGCTTGAGCGCCGCATCCCATCCCTGGGGCGCGTAACCGACCCCGAATTGCGCCGCGGCTTCCTCATCGAAGCCACGTTCGGAAAGGAACTTTTGGCCCTCGGCAGCCCCGGGGGTGGACAGTTGCTCGCGGAAGAACTCCTCGGCGATCTTGTGGGCATCGAGCAGGCGCTGGCGACGGCCGATTTCCTCACGCCGGGGACCGGTGCCGCCGTCCTCGTAGTGCAGTTCGACGCCGACGCGGGCAGCGAGCTGCTCGACGGTCTCGGAGAACGTGCCGTGGTTGATCTTCTGCAAGAAGGCAATCGCGTCACCGGATTCGCCGCAGCCAAAGCAGTGGAAGGAGCCGACCTGCGGGCGCACGTGGAATGACGGTGAGCGTTCGTCGTGGAAGGGGCAAAGACCCTTCCACGACCCGACACCCGCACTGCGCAACGTCACATATCCATCGATGACTTCCTTGAGGTCCGTGCGGTTTCGGACTTCATCGATATCTTCACGCTTAATCAGGCCTGCCATGCCCTCCAGTCTAGTGACCGCGACCAAACGCAACGTACCGTGCGGGCACGGGCTGTGGATCCTGCCTTGCGGAGCTAGAAGAGACGCTCGTTGTAGCTCTTGCCCAGCACCAGGGTGGCGTGCCATTCGATGGCCGAGGCATCGGTGAGCGAGGCCACCTGGTCGATGACGGTACGCAGGCGGGCGTCGTCGTCGCCCGCGTCGCGCCAGTCGGCGGCGAAGAGCGGTTCGAGGTATTTTTCCCCGGTGCCCTCAAGCAACCCCACCAGCTCGGTGAGGGTGTCGCGTTGCCGCCTGTAGATGGGTTGGCGTTCCTCGCTGGTCATCACATACGCGGTGGCCAGGCCCTTCATCGCGGCGATCTCGTGCTCGGTGGATTCGGGGACGATGAGTGCGGCGTTGAAGCGTGTCAATGCCCCGGGGCCGAACTGCTCGCGCGTGGCGTCGATGGCGGACTGGCAGAACCGCCCGATGAACTGACTGGTCATGTCCTTCAAGGCAGCCATCGAGCGGCGTGATCCATCGGCATGCGGCACCCATTCGCTGGTCGCCTCCAGCCGGGCGAATGCGGCATCGATGACGTCTTCCTGGACCTGGGGCAGGTACCACTGCTTGGTGAAGGCAATGACGCGGGCGCGCTGCTCGGGGTCCTTGATCCAACGCAACTGGAAACGTGAAGCGTTCATTGCATCTTCCACATCGTGCACGGAGTAGGAGATGTCATCTGCCAGGTCCATGACCTGGGCTTCGATGCAGGTTTGCCTGGCCTCGGCTCCGGAACCTGCACGCAGCCAGTGAAAGACCGGTGCGTCATCGATGTACACGCCGAACTTGGAGGTCTTCTTCCCGTTGCGTTCCGGGGCATCCTCGCGCAGCCAGGGGTACTTGCAGGCGGCGTCCAGCGATGCCCTGGTGAGGTTCAATCCGGCTGAGGCTCCGGTGTGCCTGAAGGTCTTGGTCTCGATCCGGGTGAGCAGGCGCAGGGTCTGGGCGTTGCCTTCGAAACCGCCGATGCCCTTGGCCAGCTCGTTGAGCGCGGTCTCCCCGTTGTGCCCGAATGGCGGGTGGCCCAGGTCGTGGGCGAGACAGGCGGTGTCCACGACATCCGGGTCGCAACCTAGGGTGGCTCCTAGTTCGCGGCCCACCTGGGCCACTTCCAGGGAGTGGGTGAGCCTGGTGCGCACGAAGTCGTCGGAGGACGGAGCCACTACCTGGGTCTTGGCCCCGAGCCGGCGCAGCGCCGAGGAGTGCAGTACCCGGGCACGGTCTCGCTCAAAGGCCGTGCGGTAGGCCTTCTTGGGCGGTTCGGGCGCCCAGCGTTCCTGATCGTGGGCGCTGTATCCGGCTATCTGGGTCATGTGGCTCCTTAACCGCCGGAAATATCTAGTTCGGCCGCGGAGATCATGGCCTTGTGCTTCTCGTCCATTTCGCGGGTGGCCAGCCACCCGTCGGGCAGGTGGGTCTTCTTCGGGGATCCGGCCCGTCCGCGCTGGCCCTCGGCGTCCTTGCCCGGGTAGGGCATCGAATGGTCGAGCTGCTCGAGCAGTTCGCGCAGCACCTCGAGGCTGGGAACCTGGGCCAAGGCGGAGCGGATGTCACTGCCGACCGGGTAGCCCTTGAAGTACCAGGCCATGTGCTTGCGGATGTCGCGCAGCCCCTTGGCCTCGTCCTCGAAGTACTCAGTGAGCAGCTCTGCATGCCGGTAAACGGTTTCGGCGACCTTTCCCAAGCCGGGGGTGAAGCGCGTGGAGGTGCCTTCGAAGGCTGCCTGCAGGTCACCGAAGAGCCACGGGCGGCCCATGCAGCCTCGGCCCACGACGATTCCGTCGACACCGGTCTGCTTCACCATCGCCACCGCGTCCTCGGCGCTCCAGATATCCCCGTTGCCCAGCACCGGCATGTCCGGCAGAGCCTCGCGCAGGTTCGCGATCGCGGACCAATCGGCCTTGCCGGAGTAGTACTGGCTGGCGGTGCGCCCGTGCAGGGCCACGGCGGCGACGCCGTGGTCGCGGGCGATCCTGCCCGATTCGATGTAGGTGAGGTGGTCCTCGTTGATGCCCTTGCGCATCTTGATGGTCAGCGGCACGTCCCCGCGGGCGGCCTCGGTGGTGGCCGCCTTGATGATGGAGGTGAACAGATCGGTCTTCCAGGGAAGCGCCGCTCCCCCGCCCTTGCGGGTGACCTTGGGCACCGGGCAGCCGAAGTTCAAATCGATGTGGTCGGCGCGGTCTTCCTCGACGATCAGGCGCACCGCGGCACCGACGGTCTTGGGGTCCACGCCGTAGAGCTGGATGGAGCGCAGGGATTCGTCGGCATCGTGGGAGATGATGCGCATGGACTCGGCGTTGCGTTCCACCAAGGCGCGGGAGGTGACCATCTCGGTGACATACACCCCTCCCCCGTATTCGCGGCAGAGCCGTCGGAAGGCCTTGTTGGTGATGCCGGCCATCGGGGCAAGGATCACCGGGGTGTCGATGGTGTGCCTGCCCAGTTTCAATGGGGGCAGCTCGAGGCGTGCCGGCGCGTGGGCGGATTCTTCGGGGGCGGGTACGGTAAGGGTCACCCGCCCATTGTCTCAAACATTGACAAATCGTTCACCATGAGAACCATCACCGCGCTTTCCCGGCACCCCGCCCGCCACGGTTCGGCGCCCAAGTGGAGTGTTTGTCCCGTGCATGATCCCGGGCGCCGGGGTCTGCCGTGGCCCTAGTGTGCAGGCCCGCCCTGCCCCAGCGGGTCCAGGACCTTACCCGGGTTCAGCAGCCCGTCGGGATCGAAGACCGCCTTGATCTGCCGTTGGAGCAGAAGCTGCGTTTCGCCCAGCTCGTCGCCGAGCCAGCGCTTTTTCAGCAGGCCGATGCCGTGCTCCCCGGTGAGGGTTCCACCCAGTTCCAGTGCGTAGGTGAACAGTTCGCCGGCAGCTTCCCAGATCTCCTCGGGCACCTCTGCGCCCTGGAAGACGAAGCTGGGGTGCAGGTTCCCGTCACCGGCGTGCGCGCTGGTGGGGATCATCAGGCCATACTTGTCCTCCACCTGCGCGACCTTGTCGAACATTGCCGTCATCGCATCGCGCGGTACGGCGACGTCTTCGACCAAAAGCGTTCCGGCCGCTTCCAGCGAGGGAAACACCTGGCGGCGGACCTCCACCCACTGGTTGGCGGTTTCCTCGTCAGTGGTGCTTTCCGCTTTTGCCCCGGTGGCATGGATGATCTCCATCATGGCCGCGGCTTCCGCCTGGGCTGCCGCGCCGTCGCATTGGATCAGCAGGTAGGCATTGCCACGGGCCCGCAGGTCCTGCCCCGTGTAGTTGCCCAGGAATTCCAGGGAACGCGCATCGAGCAGTTCCATCAGGGCCGGCTGCAGCCCGGCGGCACTGATCTTCGCGGCAATTCCCGCACCGGTGTCCACGCTGTCCAGGTAGGCGGCAATGGTCGACACGCTCCCGGCAACCAGCGGGCGAAGTTTCAGGGTAGCCTCCACGATGATGCCCAGGGTGCCCTCGGAACCGATCATCAACGCACACAGGTCATAGCCGGTCACGCCCTTGACCGTGCGGTGGCCCACGGAGATCAGCCGTCCGTCGGCCAAGACAACCTTCAGCGCCAGGACCGCTTCGCGGGTAACCCCGTACTTGGCGCACAGCAGTCCCCCGGCGTTCATGGCGATGTTCCCGCCAACGGTGGAGATCTCCTTGGATGCCGGATCCGGTGCCCACCACATGCCGTGCTCGTCGAGCGCCCGGTTCAGGTCCCCGTTGAATATCCCCGGCTGGACCACGGCCAGCTGGTTGGCGACCGAGACCTCCAGGATCGCTGTCATGTTCACCGTGGAGAGCACAATTTCCCCACTCCCGGCGATGCCGCCGCCGGAGAGCCCGGTTCCGGCACCACGGGAGACCACTGGCGTGGCCGTGGCGGTGGCCAGCCGGCAGACAGTCTGGACGTCCTCGATGCTGCGGGCCTCGATCAGTGCCAGCGGGCGGCCCGATGAGAGGTGTCCGGAGCGGTCGGTGCGGCATGCCTCCAGTGACGCGGCATCGGTCCGCACGATGCCGGGCAGGGCGCGGGTGAGTTGTTCTACGATGTCCATCTGGGTGTTCTTCCTTAGGTGTTGGATGCGGTTCGCCGCACCGGGCCGGTCGCGGCGGTGTTCTGCCGGTTCAGCAGTTCGGGGCCCAGTGCGCGCAGCTCGTGAACCGAGCGCACACCGAGCAGTTGCAGTGTACGGGTGAATTCGGCGCTAAGCATCCCTATGAGGTGCCCGACGCCCGCTTCGCCCCCGGCCGCCAGCGCCCAGAGGTAGGGCCGGCCCACGAAGGCCGCGTCGGCGCCCAGCGCGATGGCGGTGGCGATGTCCGATCCGTGGCGTATCCCGGAGTCCACGAAGAGGCCGAACTCTTCCCCGACCGCAGCGCGGACCGGGGCGATCAGCTCCACCGGGGCAAGCGTGCGGTCGAGCTGGCGGCCCCCGTGGTTGGAAAGGTGGACCCCGTCGATCCCGAGGCCTCGGGCGTGTAGGGCATCTTGCGGTCCCAGCGGCCCCTTGAGCACCATCGGGCCTTCCCAGATTTCGCGGATCCGGGCCAGGTCGTCCCAATCGACCGAGGGGTCGAACTGCTCGGAGATCCCCGCGATGGTGCTTCCGGAGCCGGAGCCGCCGGAGGGCACGTTGGCGAACTCGAGTTTCTCCCCGCGCAGCATGCCCATCCAGTAGTTGGGCTTCGAGGCGATGTCCAGCAGGCTGCCCAGCGACAGGGCAGGGGGAATAGTCAGTCCGTTGCGCCTGTCCCGGATCCGGTTTCCCGACACCGCGGTGTCCACCGCGACTTCAAGGACCCGGTAACCGCTGTTTTGGGCACGCCGGATCATCGAGTGGGTCAGCTCGCGGTCCTTCCAGACATAGAGCTGGAACCATGAATCCGCCCCGTCCCCGGTGGCCCGGGCAAGGTCCTCGATCGAGGTGCTGGCCATGGTGGAGAGCACATAGGGTATCTGTCCGGCGCGTGCCGCCCGTCCCACTGCAGGTTCGCCCGCCGGGTGCATCATCCGGGTGTATCCGGTGGGTGCCAGCCCCAGCGGAAGTGCTGCGGGCCGGCCGAGGAATGTGCCGGTGGTGTCGGGGTTCGAAACGTCCCGCATGAGCCTGGGGCTGTATCGGTAGGCGGAGAAGGCCGATGGATTGGCGGCCAAGGACAGTTCCTGGTCCGCTCCGCCGTCGACGTAGTCGAATACCGAGCGCGGGAGCCGTCTGCGGGCCGCCCCGCGCAAATCCGCGACCGTGTAGCAGGATTGCAGCCGGCGCTGGCTCCGCGTTCCGTGCGGCAACCGGGGGGCCACCAGCCCCAGGGCGTCGGTGAGCTTCATGCCGCGATCCGGCCTGTGGGGTACCGGTCGCAGATGATTCTACCATTCATGGTGTTCACTGCCCTTTCATTGGATGGTTCTTGTGGGTTCCGGTTCGCTCCTCGTTGCGCACACCGGCACCCGTGTTCCGCCAAAGATCCTAGGACCGGTGTCCCAGGACCTCGCTTGCTCTCAGCGCTGCCTGCATGACACCGTCAATGACCATCCGGTCCTCGAGTCCCGATCCCATCAGGTAGCTCACTCCGATGGAGCCCGGGGGCCCGGAGGGGTAGGTGACCGGGGCGGCAACGCAACGCACGCCCTGGGCGGTGTCGCCGTCATCGGAACTGTATCCTCGTTCCCGTACCCCGGCGAGCTCGCGGTGCAGCTTCTCCATGGCCCCCCGCCCGTCCTTCCTGCCGGCAATGGCTGCCAGGAATCCGGCCTGACTGGTCTCGGGCAGCGAGGCAAGGGCCGCCTTGCCCACCGCAGTGGTGTGCGCCGGCAGCCGGGCACCCACCGAGCTGGCCAGTTTCAGGCCCAGCCCCGGCGGGTCCTCCTTGCACAGGTACACGGCGTCGGCTCCGTCCAGGATGGCGTAGTGGGAGGTGATCCCCAGCTCACGCGTCAGTTCGACAAGTTGCGGGATCACCACCTCCACTGCATTGGTGGAGCGAAGGTGGGAGGCTCCGACCTCGAATGCCTTAAGCCCGACCGTGTATGCCTGGTACTCGTCCACATCCAGGAAACCGCGGCCGGTCAGGGACTTGAGGATGGAGTGGGCGGTGCTCTTGGGAATTTCAAGATCGTCCGAGAGGGCAGTGAGCGTCATGGGACGCCCTGCTTCGGAGAGCAACTCCAGTATCCGCATGGCCCGTATAACCGATGTGCTCATGGCTGCTTCCTGTTTTCCTGTTTTAAAGGACCGCGCTGAGGAACGCCTTGGTGCGTTCTTCCCGGGGATTTCCGAGCACTTGCTCCGGAAGTCCCGCTTCAAGGACGCGGCCCTGATCAATGAAGACTATTCCGTCGGCCACCTCGCGGGCAAAACCCATCTCGTGGGTCACCACCACCATGGTCATCCCCGACCTGGCGAGGTCCTTCATGACATCGAGGACCTCTCCGACCAGTTCCGGGTCCAACGCAGAGGTCGGCTCGTCGAAGAGCATGAGCTTGGGTTCCATCGCCAGTGCCCGGGCAATGGCAACGCGTTGCTGCTGCCCGCCGGACATCGAGCGTGGGTAGGCATGGGCGCGATGGCCCAGCCCGACCCGTTCCAGCAGCGCCAGGCCCTGCTTGATCGCCGTCTTTTTTCCCACGCCCTTGACCTGGATCGGACCCTCGATCACGTTTTCCAGTGCGGTCATGTGGGCGAACAGGTTGAAGTGCTGGAAGACCATGCCGATGTTCGAGCGTTCGGCGCACACCGCCCGGTCGGGCAACTCGTAGAGCTTTTCCCCGACCTCGCGGTAGCCCACCAGGGACCCGTTGACGATCAGGCGTCCTCCGTCGATCTTCTCCAGGTGGTTGATGCAGCGCAGGAACGTGGATTTTCCCGAGCCCGATGGCCCGATGATGCATAGCACCTCGCCGCGGGAGACCTGCAGGTCGATGCCGTTGAGGATGTGCAGGTCCCCGAAGGACTTGGTGACCTGTTCGGCACGGACGATGACGTCTGTGCTCATGATGCCCTCCTGAGGGATAGGTTTCGGCGCAGCCGCTGGATGAATCCAACCCGGGCCCCGGGTACCCCGCGGCTCAAACGGTCTTCGAGCAGCTGCTGGAAGAAGCTGAAGATCGTGGTCAGTGCGATGTACCAGATTGCCGCGGTGAACAGCAGCTCGATGACCTTGAAGTTCGCGGTGTAGATCTTGTTGGCCGAGTGCAGCAGTTCGCTGTAGGAAATGGTGTATGCCAGCGAGGTGAATTTCAGGCAGGAGATGAACTCGTTGCCCAGCGGCGGGACGATGACCCGCATCGCCTGGGGAAGCACGATCCGGCGCATCGTCTTGGCGCGTGACATCCCGATGGCCGAGGCCGCCTCGCGCTGTCCGTGGTCCACCGCGAGGATGCCGCCGCGGACGATCTCCGAGATGTAGGCCCCCTCGTTGATGCCCAGCCCCAGAAGCGCGGCAACGAACGGGGTCATCAAGGTGTTCATCGGGATCGAGACCAGCCCGGGGATGGTGAAGGACTCGAAGATGATCGAGAGGTTGAACCAGATCAGCAGCTGCACCAGCAGCGGGGTGCCGCGGAAGAGCCAGATGTATCCCCCGGCCACCCAGCGCAGCACCGGGTTCGGCGACTGGCGCATGACGGCCGCCAGGACACCCAGCACCATTCCCAGGGTCATGGAGGCCAGCAGGAGCACCAAGGTGTTGCGCACCCCGGTCAGGATCCCGGCGTTGGTCAGGTATTTGATGACCACGTCGTAGTTGATGTCGGCGGCCAGGAAGGCCTTTGCGACGAATCCCAACACGACCAGGACCAGGGCTGCGGTGACCCAGCGCCATGGATAGCGCAGCGGGACGACCGTGTATTTCTTGGCCTCTTCCGCTGGCAACGGCCGGGCCTGCTCCGTTTCGGCTGTATTCTCAAGCACGCTGTGCTCCGTTTCCTTGATCTTTTCCGGCGGTCGGATCGTCATTGGCTACGGTTCGATGCCTGCGGTCACCGGGTTCACGACGGAGGTCTTGATACCGATCGCGTCCAGTTCCCACTCCTGGAGGATCTTGTCGTAGGAGCCATCGTCGATGATCGCCTGCCAGCCCTCGCGCAGTGCGTCGCGCAGCTGTGTCTGTTCCTTGCTGACAACCATCGAGAAGAAGCGCTTTTCGACCTGGAAGTCCGGGACGACCTCGAGGGAGCCTTCAGAGTTCTTCGCGAAGTAGGCGGCCGTCGGGTAGTTCTCCAGCATCGCCACCGCGCGGCCCTGCTTCACGGCCAGCTGTTCCTGGGAGTTGCCGTCAAAGGTCAGCACCTCGATGGGCTTCAGCCCATCGGAGACGCATTCCTTGGAGCGCTCCTCCAGGTACTGCGGCTGGATCCCGCCGCGGACCGCGGCAATGGCCTTGCCGCACATGTCGTCCTCCGTGGCGATTCCCGTATCGACCCCGGCCTTGGACACCAGGCCCTGGGAGGATTGCAGGTAGGAGACCATGTCGAAGCTCTCTTCACGGTCCTTGGTGTCATTGGTGGCACCGAAGATCACGTCGTAGCGTTTGGTGGTCAAGGCCGGCAGCAAAGTGTCGAAGCTTGCGTTGTTCCAGGTGAACGGAACCCCGAGCTGCTTTTCCAGTTCCTTGGACAGATCGACCTCGAACCCGGCCAGATCGCCGTTTTCCTCGTAAAACTCGAAGGGCGGGTAGTCGATGGCGGACCCGATCTGGATGGTCCCGGCCTTCTTGATCGCTTCGGGGAGCTGGGAATACAGCGGGGCGGAGTCATCCACGGCTGCTGCCTTGGCAGGTTCGGCCGGGGCGTCGGATGCTGAGCATCCGGCAAGCAGCAGGCCTGCAACCAAGGGGAGGGCGAACAATGCTGTCCTGCGGGAAGATTTCGGGATGGTACGCATTTTTTGTCCTCTGGTCGGAGCGAAAAAGTCTAGAAACTATTCGTATATGCGAACGGTGTACCGTATGTCGAATTACATTAGGTGTGCTCCAGCTCACTGTCAATGCCTTGATTCTTATAAGTCCAACCTTCGTCACGGACCCGGAGCTGCCTGTTGACAGTGGCTCACACAGCTTCTACCGTGTTCACATACATGCACTTCATTCACATATGTGAACCCGTGCTGGTCGACAGGACATCCCTTCCCCCATCCCCACGGCACGCCGCCGAGACCCAATCCCGCAGCCGAAGGAGCACCAAGCATGAGCATCGCACCCCGCCCCTGGGTGAATGACATCCAGTCCTACCGGCCCGGAGCCGCTTCCGGTTCCGAGGATGGCTCCATGGCCTCGAACGAGTCCCCGCTCGGGGCAAGCCCACGGTTGGGCGCGGCGCTGGCCGACGCCGTATCCCGTTTGCACCGCTATCCAGATCCGCTGGCCGGGGAGCTGTGCAGCAAACTGGCTTCGCTGCACGGGGTCCACCCCGACCAGATCCTGGTGGGCAACGGATCCGACGAACTGATCTTCCTACTGTCCACCGCGTTCCTGGCCCAGGGCGGGCACGCCGTGTGCGCCGAGCCTGCCTACCAGATCGATGCGATCTCCGCGGCGTCGGTCAATGCCCGCGTCACCCGCGTCCCCCTTGCCCAGTGGAAGCATGACCTGGCCGCGATGGCCCGCGTACGGGCCGACATCGCCTACGTCGTAAATCCGCACAACCCGACCGGAACCGTCAGGTCCCTTCAGGAGATTCGGGCATTCGCCGAGTCAGACGCCGCCTCGCTGGTCGTCGTGGACGAGGCCTACATCGACTTCACCGAAGATCCGGAGGCAATGACCGCGATCCCCTTGGTCGCTTCCGGCCGCGTCGCGGTGCTGCGCACCTTCTCCAAGATCCACGGCCTGGCCGGATTGCGGATCGGCTACCTGGTGGCCGCGAAGGAAGTCATCGCCGCGCTGCGCAAGGTCCGGGCGCCCTTCTCCGTGGGGACGTTAGCCCAGGCCGCGGCGCTCAACGCACTGGAAGACACCGGACACCGAGATGCCGTGCGAGAGCACACGCTGCGGGTGCGTAACGAGCTGTGCCGGCTGTTGGCCGCCCACCAGCTCCACGCCGTGGAGTCCCACGCGAACTTCGTGCTGGTCCCGGTTCCCGACGAAGCCGGATTCGTTGCCGGCCTGCGGGCCCACGGGGTATCGGTCCGTCCGGGCTCCGCCCTGGGAGCACCGGGGACCGTGCGCATTTCCGTTCCCACCGAGGCCGGGCTGGCCCTGCTGGCCGAGGCCCTGCACCACGTCCTTCCCGTGAACCATCTTGAAACATGCGACCACCGCTAAAGGAGAAAACACATGTACGTCCGCAATGCCTGGTATGTCATCGCACTGTCCGAGGAAGTCACCCGCGAGCCGCTCAAGCGCACCGCGCTGGGCGAGGACATGGTCCTCTTTCGCAAGAAGGACGGCTCGATCGCCGTCCTGGACGACCGCTGCGCGCACCGCGCCTATCCACTCTCCGAAGGCAGGATCGTCGGGGACAACATCCAGTGCGGCTACCACGGCTTCGAATACAACTGCGCCGGGGTCTGCGTCAAGGTCCCAGCCCAGGCCCGCATCCCCGAACGCGCCGTGGTCAAGTCCTACCCCGTGGCGGAAGCCCACCGCTGGGTATGGATCTGGATGGGCGATCCCGCGTTGGCCGAAACCACCGAGGTACCCGACACCCACTGGATGACCGACCCCGCGTGGGACCGGGTCACCCATGAGCGCGTCTTTGAATGCAGCGCCGACCTGATCCACGACAACCTTTTGGATTTGACCCACGAGGGCTTCCTGCACGAGTCAACCATCGGCGACGAAGCCGTGTACGAAAACGGGGTGACCGTCGAGGTCGACGGAAACACCGTCTCGGTGGACCGCTGGATGCCAGAATGCCACCCTTCCCCGCTTTTTGAGAAGGCGACCGGCATGACCCTGGTGGACCGCTGGCACACCACGGTCTTCCAGCTGCCCTCGCTGCACGTGATCCACGCCGGCGTTGTCGAGGTTGGCGGGAAGCGCGAGGACGGGAACCTGTTGCGCGTGCTCAACGCCATCACACCCATCACCGAAAACACCGCGTGGTACTTCTACGCCTTCTGCCGTGACTTCGCCGTCGGCGATTCCGGCTTGAACGAGCTGCTCACCGAAAGCCTGGGCGGGGTGCTGACCGAGGATTCCGATGCGCTGGCCCTGCAGCAGATCAGGATGGAATCCCGTCCAGCGAACCTGCCCGACGTGTTGATTGCCCAGGACGCGGGTGTGGCCAAGGCCCGGCGGATGATGAAGCAGTTGCTTGCCGCCGAGGCAAAGGCCGCCGCGCTCCAGAAGGTCACGGCGCCATGAGGCTGCTGTTGCGCGCCAACGCTCACCGTACGCAGGCCGGCGAGGGGACCGAGGTCGCGGCCTCCCCCGACACCCACGGCCGCGAACGCTGGCAGTGGGACGTGCGCCTGGCCCCGGACGCAGGGTCGCAGGCAGCGGAGCCCGACGGGGCCCTGGTGGCAAGCGGCGAACTCCGGCTAGCCGATGGCAAGGCGCTGCAGGTCGTGGCCCGCAGCGCACCCGAGGCGGCAGTGCCATCGGTGGAAATCCACCATGTCAGAGCCCGTACCGAACTCACGCGCGAACTCCAGGAAGTCATGGTGCTGCTCTCCGGCGGCCCCGGACTGCTGGTCGAGGGCCGGCACCACTTGGGCCGGCTCGATGCCCTGATATTGGAGGGCGATGATCCCTTCTCGGTCCCGCTGGAGGCCGAGGGCGCCGAAGGCACTGAGCTGGCCGTGATCCGGCTCAAGGGCTTGGCCGCACTGGGCTGGGTTCCCTAGGCGCGCACCGCAGCGCTCGCTGGGCTGCGCCGCGGCGGGCACTCTCGGTGCCCACCGCGGGTCCAACCGCTTTCCACCGGCCGATGACACCCACCGGGTCTCGAAGACCGCACCTCGCTACCCAGGCGCTAGTGGCTTTGGCGTACCCGCGGGCCGGGCTCTGGTTCCTCTCCGAGCGCCACCGCCACGGCAAGCCGGCGGGCAGTGGATAGTTCGAGCACCGCGGCCAGGGCAAGCACGACCATGAGCAGCGCCATGATGCTGAACAGTATCGCGCAGATGACCACATAGACCCCGCTGAGCATGGTGTCGTGGTAGAAATGCTCCACGCTTGGGCCATCCATGCGCTCATCCCCCGCCAAGGTGAGCATCGCTCCTCCGCTCAGGATTGCCACGGTGGCCAAGGTGGCCAAGAGCCCGGCACCGGCCAGGCCGGCGACCAACTTGGCCTTCAGTGTCCTGGCCAGGTCATCGATCCCCAGCAGTTGGCGTTCGGTGCTCCGCGGCGCCCTCGCCAGGGCTCGGAGCAACAGCAGGGACAGCACGAGCACTGCCAGGGCCGTCGCCGCCACCGGTACCCCGTAATACCATCCGGGGAAGCTTTCCATCTGGAGCGCTGGGGTCAGCGGTGGAACCCTGCCCACGGATGGATCGGAGACGGAAACATGGCGTTCAACCGTGAGGATCGCATATCTGCCATATCCGTCGCGGCTGGAGAACAGGCCGGTCACCACCAGCCAGCTGATGAGCACCAGAGCGGTGAGCGCCGGAATGGCCAGTGCCCAGCGCGGCCCGAAACTGAAGATGCCGCGCGGGCGCAGCCCTGCGGATACCATCGCCCCATTCCCGATCTTGGGGTTCCGCAGTCTGGCGAGGAGCAAAGCCAGCACCGCGAGTGACACCAGTGCCGCAAGAACCGGAGCCAGTATGCCCAGCAGCATGGGGGCGGCATCGTTGTATATCGCCGTCGGAGTTTCGATGAGCCCATCCAAGCACTTCGCCGTTGCGGCTTCGGAATCAGCCACCCCCGAGGTTGCGAGCATCTCGCAGGCCTGCTGGTCGTGGGCGTACTGGTTGTTGGCTTCTTCCAGTGGATCCAACGCCACGTCAATGATGCGCCGGTGCCAGAAAAAACCTGTCACGCGCAGCACCACATAGGTGCCGATCCCGGCGGCAAGGGCCCATCCACCGGCACCACCCCAACCCGAGAGCAATGTTGCCGCGGATCGGCGGGAGGGTTCGTCGAGACGGGCCGTCTCTGCCCGGAGCCGGCCGCGGGTCCGCGGAAGGGATCGCACGAGCACCCACACAAGCGCTGCCAACACGATCGTTGCCGCGATAAGTCCAAGAAGCGTGCTGGTCAAGATTTGCATCATTCAATCCACCTTGTGCCAAGGTCCGAGGGGACCCGCTATCCGCTGCCGTCGAATTTGTCTCGACAGGCCATCCGCCACCTGGCGTGCGGACGCTGGCAGGTGATGACGGAGAATCAAGGAAAAATCAGGAAGCCGGCAATCGGGATCGGCTCAAAGAAACGTTCATCAGCACCCGGGACCCGGGGTGGGTCGATCCGCGTATCCGGCTCGTTCCGGGGAAGCCGCCATGGTGTTCCTCCCCTTTCGCCATCAAGATGTTAACTAAATCGTTTGTATCATTGACACCATGAAAGCAGCGGATGTCCCTTGTGTCAATAGAGTGACACAAGATCATTCGCCAGCGCCCAGGCCACCGCCGAGCTTTAGCCCCTGCCGGTGGGCCGCGCCCCGATCCACCCGGGGCATCGTTCATCTACGGCAACCAGAGTCGCGGTGGCAGAAGACCTGGGGTGGCGCATCCAATCACAACCATCGACCGTGACCGTGGTCCGACGCCGCCTCGCCCTGGAGGCAGCGTCGGACTGCGGAACGCGTGAATCCCTGGCCATGGCCCCGCGGGGCTTCCGGGAACCGGCCCCAAGAGCAAAAACAACGGTGCCGGATCTGCGACGCAAGCGAGAGTTGATGCAAGCGCTCGCCACCAAGCGGATGTCCCCTTAAATGAAGTTACTTGCGGGCGCACTCGTAATGGCAGTCGCGCCCTTCATCGCCCTTGGCCTCTTGGTCGGCAGGCTGGGTCGATCAATGACTTTTCCACCGGGGGCTTTGTTTACCGGGGGCTCTACGCCGCGTTTGTCTTGACTCTGCTGGTCTGCGCCACAGCGGTTGGACTTGCTTGGCCAACGGGGGTCGGACAAAAACTCGAACCCCTGCTGGCCACCACTGTCCTGTGGTTTGCCTTCGCCTCGATCCTCATTGGGCTCTTCGGCATGGATGTCGAAAGCACATCGAGCAAAACGGTGTGGACCGCGTGCCTTCTGGCAGGAACCGCATGCATGGCTATCGCTCAGATCGCTGCCGTGGCGTCTTCACGAAAGTACACACGGAAGATCGGCGGAAACCTGGCGAAGCCTGCATGCAACGATGGCGTCGGATCCACCCCCTTGCAGGGAGCATCCGACGCCATCGGCGATATATTGCGCTGAACTATGCGGTTGCCACGATATGCGTGGTCGCGATGACCGTAGCGTGCTCCGCACGCACCAGCGCATCCACCAACGAGGACAGGACGACCATCGAACCGTCGACCTCCAGCTTCACCGGGTGCTCGTGCGCGAGCATGGCCAGCAGCCCGCGGATTGGCTCGGCCGACTCGTCCCGGCCAAGGAGCGGATTCCAGCCCAGCAGCACGTCCGCTGGCGCATCAACCCGCGCCGGGGTGTAGCTAATGGCAAAGGAAAGGATCTTCCCGCCCATGGCCTTGGGCTTGTTGCGCAACACGATCACGCCCTGGGCACCGGTGGCATCATTAAGGAGCATCTTCTGCGCACTGCCCAGCGTCATCGCCGCCGGATCCCATTCGTGGATCGAGTTGTAGAACTCGATCACCAGCTGGGTCAGCTCTACGCTACCTGTCCCGAGGTCTTCCAGGGTCAGCCCCCCGTCATCGAAGACCGGCAGCAACAAGCCGCCGGGTTCAACGATTACGTCACGCGCTTCCTGGATCTTCTCCATGCCCAGCGAGGCACAGAACCCGGCAGCCGCGGCCGCATCGGTTCCGGCCGTCAGCGTGTAACGTGCCTTGAGTTCCACGGGCTGGCCGGCGGGAACCAGTGCGCGCAGGCGCGCCACCACTTCGGTTCCCACGCCGGTGCGGCGGTGCTCCCGCGCCACTTCCACATACAGCCACAACCGCTTCGGGTGCAGCGTGGAAGCGAATACGACCCCTGCGGCAACGGCGATGCCCTGGTCCGTGGCCACCAATGCCCGGCTGAAGGGCTTCTCCGCGTCGACCCGGAACATCGTACGATCCTGGTGGGCGTGCGGGGACGCCGGGTCACCGAGGATCTCCAGCAACGCCAGGTCATCCCCGTCGGCCCAGGGCCGGAATTCGAGTGTTACCATCTGACTAGGCTCCGTTGAGACGCTCGGAGAGGTAGGTGCGCACCTTGTCCAGCGCAACCCGTTCCTGGCTCATGGTGTCACGGTCACGGATCGTCACTGCCTGGTCATCGAGGGTGTCGAAGTCCACGGTGATGCAGAACGGGGTGCCGATCTCATCCTGGCGGCGGTAGCGACGGCCAATGGCGCCGGCATCGTCGAAGTCGATGTTCCAGGACTTGCGCAGCTCGTTGGCCAGAGCCTTGGCCTTCGGGGAGAGCTCCTCGTTGCGCGAGAGCGGAAGCACGGCGGCCTTGACCGGGGCTAGGCGCGGGTCGAGCTTGAGTACGGTGCGCTTATCCACTCCGCCCTTGGAATTCGGGGCTTCATCCTCGACATAGGCATCGACCAGGAACGCCATCATCGAACGTGTCAGGCCGAAGGACGGCTCGATCACGTAGGGAGTGTAACGTTCCCCTGTGGACTGGTTAAAGTAGCTAAGCTCGGTGCCCGAGGCCTTGGAGTGGGCCTTGAGGTCGAAGTCGGTGCGGTTGGCAACACCCATCAGCTCTCCCCACTCAGAGCCCTGGAACCCGAACCGGTACTCGAAGTCGATGGTGACATCGGAGTAGTGCGCGCGTTCGTCATCCGGGACCTCGAAGCGGCGCAGGTTCTCCTCGTTGATGCCAAGATCCAGGAACCACGCCCAGCAATCCTCGACCCACGTGTCGAAGAACGCCGGGGCGTCCTCCGGCGCAGTGAAGAACTCGATTTCCATCTGCTCGAACTCACGGGTGCGGAAGATGAAATTCCCTGGGG
This sequence comes from Paeniglutamicibacter antarcticus, assembly GCF_039544305.1. Classification (NCBI taxonomy): domain Bacteria; kingdom Bacillati; phylum Actinomycetota; class Actinomycetes; order Micrococcales; family Micrococcaceae; genus Paeniglutamicibacter; species Paeniglutamicibacter antarcticus. Next base: position 149,181 of record NZ_BAABLK010000027.1, on the reverse strand, counting down.
TGATCTCGTTGCGGAAGGCCTTGCCGATCTGGCCGATTCCGAACGGGGGCTTCTTACGCGAAGCGGTGAGCACGTTGTTGAAGTTCACGAAGATGCCCTGTGCGGTTTCCGGGCGCATGAAATGCATGCCGGCGGCCGTGTCGACCGGACCCAGGAACGTTTTGACCAGCCCGGAGAAGAGCTGTGGTTCGGTGAACTGACCCTTGGTGCCGCAGTCCGGGCAGGCGATTTCGCTCATGCCGTCGACCGGCTGGCGCTTCTTCTTGGCGACGAACGCCTCGATGAGGTGGTCTTCGCGGTGGCGCTTGTGGCAGGAGGTGCACTCGACCAGCGGGTCGGTGAACGTCTCGACGTGGCCGGAGGCTTCCCAGACGGCCTTGGGCAAGATGATGGAGGAGTCAAGGCCCACCATGTCTTCGCGTCCGCGCACGAAGGTCTGCCACCATTCGCGTTTGATGTTTTCCTTCAGCTCGGTACCCAGTGGCCCGTAGTCCCATGCAGAACGGGAACCACCGTAGATTTCACCGGCCTGGAAGACGAAGCCGCGCCGTTTGGCGAGGGAGATGACTTGATCGAGCTTGGACTGAGGCGCCATAACAACTCCAATGGTTCACGAGGCCGCTGGTTGCGGTCCGTTGGGCGAAAACATACCTTCCAAGCCTAACGTGTTTGCCTCCTGAAGTCCGAGTTTCCGTTTCCCCGAGGCCTCAGCAAAACCCTAGGATCAAGCAACTCGATGCGGCACTTGCACCGCTCAACACCGTGCCATGGCTCTTGCCCGTCACGGGCAGCTTCGCGTGCCTCATGATGGGGCGCTGCATACGGGCCGGTTTTGTTGGGAGCCGCGAGCATTCCCGTGCTACGGCCACGTTCCCGGCTTATGCCCGGAGGCGCAGGAACCGGCTACCGGAAATCGAGGCCAAGGCAATCGCGGCAAGGGTAAGCAGCGTCCCGGCGACGGTTGCCGCGGCGATCACGGTCCCGGGTGCCGGCACAATGAGGTCGATAAGCAGCGAGCCAACCAATTGCCCGCAGATCATTCCCAAGCCGGTCAACAGAACCCCAAGGTGTTTGACGAGAAACGCGGAAAATCCGATGAACACGCACCCCAGGGGACCACCCAGGTAGTACCACCACTGGGACGGCAAGGCCCCGGGCGTACCAACGATGGGAATTCGAACCAATAACAGGATCGCGAGCAGGATCCCTCCAACCAAAAAATTCATCAGCGTCGCGGCTATCGGAGTTCCATAGACCTGTGCCTGGACGCCGTTCATCGCTGCCTGGAATCCCATGAGGAACCCCACGACCAATGGCACCACCATCAGCAACAGCAAGGTTCCTACCGATACGGAGGATCCCATCCGAGGGCTGACCGCCCAAATCACACCCACGATGGTCAAACCGGAACCCAACGCCCGAATGAACCCGATGCGTCGCCGGCCACCGGGACCGAACCCAATACTGTCCACCAGCAGCGATCCCAGAGTTTGACCTGTTGCAATCGAAACAGTAAACAGGGCCACCCCCAGCAGCGGAACCGTCAAGGTTTGCGAGATCACCACGAACGCACCGACGAAGCCGGCAGCCAGGTACCAAACCGGAAAACGCTTTTCGCGCACCGCCTTGGGAATGGACATGACCCCGGCCCGCGCCCGAGGCAGCAGCAAGGAAATCGTCGTCAGCAAGATCAACCCGGTGGTGAAGCTGACCAGCGAAGCCGCCACGGGATCCCCCAGATCGGTGCCCAGCGCACTGTTGATCCTGCTCTGGATCGGCATTGCCAGGCCTCCGAACACCGCCAACAGCAGGTAAAGCGGTACCAGCGAGCGTTCCTTCCGCTGAGGATGTGCCGCTGGTGAACTCATGTTGATTGCCGGGCCTTCCATCGTGGGCGACCGTTGGGTTGCCAGGAGGCAACCAAGACCGCCACCAGGGTAACCATTGTTCCAATGATTTCGTTTCCGCCGACCTTCCCTGGTGAGAGGACCATGTCCATGGCCAACGAACCGACCAGCTGGCCGGTGACCAGTCCGATGCCCAGTACCAGGGCACCAAGCTTGGGAACCAAGGTGACCCCGGTGACAACGAACAGGATTCCCAACGGTCCGGCCAAATACATCCACCACAACGGCACGCTGGTGAAACCGAATGACTCAATTTCCAGGACCGAGAGGATCGCCATGGCCACGAGCAGGCCGGCGGTGGAGGCCAGGTAGTTGATTGCCGTTGCGGTGGTGGTTGATCCGTAGGCCTGCCCGGCCCGCCCGTTCATTGACTGCTGGAAACTCACCAGGAGTCCCGCGCCGACGGCCACCAACAATGAAGTCCAGGCCAGGGGCGATTCCGCAGAACGTGCCCCGGTCCCCCACGCTGCAATGACTGCACCGATGACCAACAGCGACGCACCCAGGATGCGGATGCGGGTAATGGGCTGCTTGCCTGCCGGGCTGAACCCGATCACGTCGATCACGATGCTCGACAGGGTCCTGGCGCCGACCACGGCGACGGCGAAGAGTGCCAATCCGATGTTGCTCACGCTCATCGCTTGGGCAACCATGTAGTACGCACCTACCAGCCCGGCCAACATGAACCAGCGCGGAATGGGTCGCTCCCGCCACACGGCACCGAACTTCTTCCAGCCCGCCCGGCCGCCTGGAAGGGCAAAACTGGCGACTGCAAGACACACCAACGAGGTCAATGCGCTGAGCAATGCCGCGGCGAAATAGCCGCCGAGGAACCCAGCGGCATGGGAGGTGATCAATGCCTGCAACGGCATCAGCATGCCCGCAGATCCTGCCAATGCCAAGGGAACGGCATTCGTGCGCCGTTCGGTGCGTGCCACTTTCCTCCTTGGGAGTCGATTTTCCTACTACTGAAACCTACGCCCCATCTTCCACGGGTACGGCATTATGTCGTTCGCAGCACAAAACCTGTCCCAGTGGCCCTCCTGGTGCACGGCTACGCCCGAGCATGCACCATGATGGATACATGGCAAAACCCGAATCACACCCCCTCCAGATCCGCGACGAATCCATCCGACTGGGCCAACTGCTCAAGCTCGCCTCGTTCGCCGAAGATGGCCTCCACGCCAAGCAAATGATTGAAGACGGCCTGGTGAAGGTCAACGGCGAGGTCGAAACCCGCCGTGGTGCCCAGATCCGCAATGGCGACACCGTCAGCATCAACGGCGAGTCGATCACCGTCGAAAGCGCCTAGCTTCCACGTGGCGCATCGGCCGAATCGGGGTTCAGCGGGATCCAGGTGATTGCCACCAGGCCCTGCACCTCCGCCAGGCTCATTCCGGCAGTCCGGGCCGCGGTGACCAGGCGTTGGACTTCCTTCAGCGCCGGGACACCCAATTCCATGCCCGGGTTTACCCGGGTGCCGTTGGCGCGACCGGTACGGACCAGTCCTGCTTCCTCGAGTTCCTTGTAGGCCTTGGCCACGGTTCCCGGTGCCACACGCAGATCCCCCGCGAGCTGCCTCACCGGTGGCAGCTTGAGGTCGGCGACCAGCTCTCCGGATTGGATCAAGGCAGTGAGCTGTCCACGGATCTGTTCGGCCGGGCCGCTGGGATGGGTCGGGTCCAGAATGATCATGTGCCCGCGATTTCAGTGGCGGGCAGGCGCAGTGGTTTCAGCGTCGGTCCCAGCCATCCGAGCAGGCGCAGTAACAGCGTGGCCCCAACGACCAACAGCAGCACGGCGCCGACCAAGATGCCCATCGACAGCGCACCGGCCGCGGGATCGATTTCCAGGCTTGGCACGACCGCCTCGTCGATGGCTTCTCCAACGGTATAGACCGGGTGCGTTCCCGAGCTGCTGACGGCCGATGCTGCGACCAACATCATCGGTGCGGCCTGGAAACAGAGCATTGCGCTGAAGCCAGTGCTGATCACATAGCCCACGTTGGTTCGTACCGCGTCGTCGAATCCACGCAGGTCCACGCCACGTAGCCGTGGCCGGTGGGCGTTGGAGCTCAAGGCCCGAAGGCCCACCACCGTCCCCAACAGCAAGAGCACCATGACCGGCATGCCGTAGTACCACCCCGGAAACGGGCCAACGGCGCCTTCACCGATTTGCAGCCCGGTGATAACCATGTTGCTGTCCAACTCGGCACCACCGGACGAGACATATGGCAGGTTTCTGTAGCGTCCTTGCGCGTCGGTTCCAGATGCGAGACCCGCCACGAGAAGTCCAAGGACGGTGGTCGCCAACAGGGCGGCCGGAAGCATGAGTCCCCACGCCGGTCCGAACCTCGAGACGGTGCGCGGCACCAGTTCCGCCGTGGATTGTTCGAACGAATCGGTTGGCAAGGCGGTGAATTCGTGGGGCAGCCGCCAGAAGGCGAAGACCGATGCCGCCAGAACCCATATGCCAGCGGGAGCGAGTGCCAGCGCCAGCCCTGCCGCGTCAGGGAAAATGTGCTGGAGAGTAACGGCCGCGAAGCCGCCCGCGACCACGGCTACCACGGCCGCAAGGTTTCGTGCCCGCAGGCTGCGCAGCACTTCACGCGCGTTACCCTGCTCCGTGGCGCTTCCCATTCGTGCCAAGGACCCGAGATCTGCACGGTGCTGCGTCAGGACACCGCGCCGAACCAGCATGACCAGACCAACAACAAAGCCGATGAGAACCACAAACACCGCGCCGTTGACCATCGGTTTCTCCCACCCAGGGGGACGCGTGGAACGCCCCCGCTTGTATCGTTGAACCAATACAAGCAGGAGCGGTGCCGTTGCGTCAATGAACCAATGCGCAAACCTGTTACTTCATGGCACCCTTAAGCACCACGTGGCTCAGGAACTCATGCACATGCGCCATCTCCTGCGCATTGACCGAGTGGAACATGTTCGCATAGAGCACCTTGGTGACATGGACGTCACTGGTCGCCCAATCATGGGTGTACTCGATCTTGTCCTGCGTGATCACCGGATCGGCCTGGTCGCGGCCCCAGAAGACCGGCTTGTTCATCGCCTTGAGCTCCTCATCCCTGAAGAACCCCTCCCCTTCTTCCGGGACGGCAAATCCCGAGAGTCCGATCACCGTGGAGATGGCTTCGGGCTGGTGGCGCAGCAAGGAAGTGGCAACGGCCATGCCCATCGAGAAGCCCAACAGGCTCACCGACGAATGCGCCTTGGCAACCGGTTCCAACCATGCCCAGAGATCGGCGATGGACTGCTTCACGGCATCGAACGAGTAGTCAAGGTCCTGCATCAGCGGGAACCAGGTGTACCCTGGTCCCAACGCCTGAGGCGCCCTAACCGAGACGATGGTGAACTCTTCGGGCAGCATGGGGGCGAGACCCATCAAGTCCTCTTCATTGGACAGGTACCCATGCAAAAGAACTAAAAGCGGGGTGCCGGCGCGCTCGGCTTCCGGGCGGGACCAAATGACGGTGGGGTTCCAACTATTTTCACTCACCAGACCAGTCAAGCAGAATTTCCTCGCCGTCGAGCAATTCCAACGTAACCTACGCTTAGGTAACTTAGGTATTCTTTGGTAAGAATGACCCTGTGAACAACCTTGGTGAAACACCGTCAGCTGCTTTGGCGGCCCAAAGCATCACCCAGCATCCGTGGCGCCGCTATGTTGCCTTGGGCGATTCGTTCACCGAGGGCATTGGCGATGTCGACCCGCACAGCCCGGGAGGCAACCGCGGTTGGGCAGATCGTGTTGCCGAGCAGCTCAGCCATGGACTCGAAGACTTCTCCTACGCCAACCTCGCCATCCGGGGACGGCTTATTACCCGGATCTTCGATGAGCAAGCCGGCCCGGCGCTCGAGCTCAAGCCCGACCTCATCAGCCTGTGCGCAGGCGGCAACGACGTCATCCGTCCCGGCGGGGATCCCGATGCCATTGCCGACAAGCTCGATGCGCTGATGCGCATCATGGCCACCTCAAACGCGACCATCCTGCTCTTTACCGGTCCGGATATCCGCGACACTCCTATGCTTGGCGGCATCCGCGGCAAAGTAGCCATCTACAACGAAAACGTGCGCGCGATTGCAGAGCGCTACGACGCCGTAGTGGCAGATATGTGGTCATTGCGCGAATTGCACCAACCCAGGATGTGGGCCGATGACCGCCTGCACTTCTCCCCCTTGGGCCACCACACCATTGCGGCGATGGCCCTTGATGCCCTCAACGTGCCACACAATATGCAACACGTTCAACCGAGCCAGACCGAACCCAAGAATTGGCGCAGCGCCCGGCGCGATGACTTGATCTGGGCCCGCACACATCTGGCCCCGTGGGTGGTGCGGCGCATTCGCCACCAGTCCTCCGGCGACGGCATCTCCCCCAAGCGCCCGTTGGCCGCGCCGTTCACTGAGCAACCTCCCAACGCCTCGCTGGGCAACGGACCGGCGATCTAGTACCGCTACTCCCCGCTTTGCCCTCGACGAGAAGCATCGGCACCTAAAGTATCTGCTCACGGTATGGCGAGGGATCCACCGCTGCCCGCCACAAGGCGCTTGGATATGGTTCACTGGTTTCATCCAATGACAGATCCTAGGCTTCCCGCCAGGATCGGCAACGTGAGAATGGAAGTCGCATGGATGAGTTCAACCCGTTCCGGGATGACCCGGAGTTTACGGACTTCGGGATGATTGGCCAGGAGACTTCCCCCGGCGGCGCAGTCTTTGACGCCTTCCCGGTTTTCATGCTCGTCTTTGCCGTTCTCTTTATGGCCGCCGTCGGCTTCATCATCTTTGTGGGGGTCAGGAACTACAACGCCAGCAGGCGTGCCGGCTTTGATCCGTTCACCTTGCAAACGGAGCTGGCCACCAGGGCGGCAAATTCACGGATGCTCGCTCCGCAACAAAACCGCGAGCAACGCCTGGCAGAGCTCAGCGACCTGTTGGCCCGGCAAGTGATCACGCGCGAGGAGTATGACAAGGCACGACTAAAGATCCTGACCGAATAGCCGCACCTCCGCAAGTGGGCCGACGCCTCCTGCACGAAACCTGCTAGGTCAGGATCTCCCGATTCAAGACTTCACGAAGCTGCTCGATGTCGGTCAGGAAGCCGTCATGGCCAATGGGTGAGGTGATGTAGTGGACGTTGCAGGGATCCGGAAGGCTCCGGGCCAGCAACTCCGACTGCTCGGGCCAGTACAAACGGTCCGAGTCGACGGCCCCCACCAGGAACCTCACCCCGCCAAGACGCCCGAGGGCCCCCTGCATGGACCCGTGGCCCCGGGCCACGTCATGGCTCATGAGCGCTTCGGTGAGCACAACGTAGCTGTTGGCATCAAAGCGGCTCACCAGCTTGTCGGCCTGGTGGTCAAGGTAGCTTTCAACCTGGTACCTGCCACGGCCCTTCCCGGGCCCGGCAACAGGCTCTTCCGCGCCTTGCGCTGCCCGCCCAAAGCGGACATCCAACTCCGCCGCCGTGCGGTAGGTGATGTGGGCAATGCGCCGCGCAATTCCCAGGCCCGCCGACGGGACCCGTTCGTTCTCGTAGTAGTCCCCTCCGGCAAAGTCCGGGTCCAAACGGATGACCGCGGTTTGAGCCTGCGCGAAAGCGATTTGCTCGGCCGACGACTCGGCGGTGGCCGCAACCACCACGCAGTTGCGCACCCGCTCGGGAAACTCCACTGCCCACTCAAGGGCCCGTGCCCCACCCAGTGAACCGCCAAGAACGGTGTGCCACACCTTGATGCCCAAGGCATCGGCCAAACGGGATTCAAGACGGACCGAGTCCTTGATGGTGGTGAAGGGGAAACGCGAGCCCCACGCCTTTCCGTTCGGATCCGGGCTGGCCGGGCCCGTGCTTCCGGAGCAGCCGCCAACCATGTTGGCCGCCACCACGAAGTAACGCTCGGTGTCCACGGTCTGGCCCGGACCCACAAAGCCATCCCACCACCCGGCCTCGCTGGAGGCACCCTGGGCAACGTGGCTGTCCCCGGTCAGTGCGTGGGCAACGAAAACCGCATTCGACGCGTCCTTGTTCAACGTGCCCCAGGTTTCGTAACCGAGCACGATCTGCGGAAGCGTGGCACCGGTTTCAAAGGTATAGGCACCGGTGTTCAGGTGCTTCAGGATCCCGTCCGGGGCATAGTCCAACGCCGCAAAGGTTTCCGAGTCATAGAGATCCACGTCGGCCTCCACACTCACCGGGTGGCCTGCAGTTCAGCACCTGCCAACGACGCTACCGCCTCAAATCCGGTTTTCAGGTCGTCGATGATGTCCGCAACGTTTTCAATGCCCACGCTCAAGCGCACCAGTCCGGGGGAAACACCGGCGGCGATCTGCTCCGCGTCGGTGAGCTGGGAATGCGTGGTGGAAGCCGGGTGGATCACCAGGGAACGGACGTCCCCGAGGTTGGCTACATGGGAATGCAGCTTCAAGGCATCGACAAAGCCCTGTCCGGCCTCCCTGCCGCCGGAAATCTCAAAGGAGACAATCGCTCCGGTGCCCTTGGGCCCATACTTGCGTCCGCGCTCGAACCAGGGGCTTGAGGGGTGGCCTGCATAGATGATGCGCTGCACCTGCGGCTGGGTTTCAAGCCACTGGGCCACTTGCACGGCGTTGGACACGTGGCGTTCCATGCGCAGCGATAACGTCTCAAGGCCCTGGGCGATCAGGAAGGCGTTGAAGGGGGATACGGCCGATCCAAGGTCACGCAGCAACTGCACACGTGCCTTGAGCACATAGGCAAGGTTGGCTCCGAGCGCTCCGTTGACCCCAAGGTCCCGCGCGTAGACCAGGCCGTTGTAGGACTCGTCTGGGGTGTTGAAGCCGGGGAACCTCTCCGGGTCGGCGGCGAAGTCGAAGTTGCCCGAGTCCACGATGACACCTGCCATCGCGGTGCCGTGTCCGCCGAGATACTTGGTGGCGGAGTGCACGACGATGTCCGCACCCCACTCGATCGGACGGATCAGGTACGGGGTGGCGAGGGTGTTGTCGACGATCAAGGGGACACCGGCCTCGTGGGCGATCTCAGAGACGGCCCGGATGTCGAGCACATCCTGGCGCGGGTTGGAAACCACTTCGCCGAAGAATGCCTTCGTGTTTGGCTTGACCGCGGCGCGCCATCCCTCAAGGTCATCGGGCTCCGAGACGAAGGTGACTTCGATGCCCAGTTTGCGCAATGAGTGCTTCAGCAGGTTCTGGGTGCCGCCGTAGAGGCTGGGGCTTGCCACGATATGGTCGCCGGCTTCGGCGATGTTCAGGATCGAGAAAGTGGTGGCCGCCTGTCCCGAGGCCAGCAGGAGTGCTCCAACGCCACCTTCGAGGCTGGCGACGCGCTTCTCCACTGCATCTTGGGTCGGGTTGCCGAGGCGGGTATAGATGGGTTCGAGCTCGGTCAGGGCGAACCGCGCAGCTGCACTTTCCGCGCTCGGGAACACGAAGGCCGTGGTCTGGTAGATCGGCAGGGCGCGTGCACCAGTTGTCGGGTCGGGCTCCTGCCCTGCGTGGATCTGACGTGTTTCGAATGACCAGTTATCTTGGCTCATTGCTTCCCCCTCAAGGATTCAGGGGTATGCCCATTGCCGGCTCCGTCATGGAGTCGTTTATGTGCTGGTGCATTCCCGCGCTTGTCCTACGTCTTCTTGACGCAGGGCCTGGTCTTCACCCGGGGCACCCCACCGCGGTGGAGGGTTGCCGTTCAGCAAGCCGGGGCTTTTTACTGAAACTCATGACCTTGTCAATAAGTCTGGCCCACGACACCATGAGTCCGCAAGCACATCTCAAATTGTGACCAGCCGACTGTGTCCCCCGCGCCCTGAAGGCGATTTCCCGACGGCGCTTAAATGCAAGTTAGGTCCACCTAAGTCGAGAGCAAGGTCACAAAGTGCCATGATTGACACATGATGAGGTTGGACCATGTTTCTTATGCTTGTGGACCCGACGGTCTCGCGGCAACTGCCGCCCGGATCGGCGAGGCCCTTGGACTCGAATCTGTAAAGGGCGGTGTACACCCACGTTTTGGTACGCGCAATGTCATCTTCCCGCTGAAGAATCGTCAGTATCTGGAAGTTGTCGAAGTCTTGAATCACCCGTCCTCCGACAAGGCGCCGTTTGGGCAGGCCGTTCGCGCCCGCTCCGAACTCGGCGGCGGTTGGATGGGCTGGTGCGTTGCCGTTGACGACTTGGCTCCGGCTGAGGAACGTCTGGGCAGGGGTTCCGTTCCGGGAAACCGAAAGTTCCCCGACGGACAGGAACTCACTTGGCGCCAGATAGGCATCAATGGCTTGATCGCCGATCCGCAGGTTCCGTATCTGCTGCGCTGGGATGAGGGAACCGAAGACCTTCACCCGTCAAAGGCCTTGGACCCGGTAGGCAAGATCTCTTCGATCAGCATTGCCGGATCCAGCGAACGCGTCGCAGACTGGCTCGGACAGCCCGAGCAGCTACCGGTAGGGGACGTAGATGTGGATTGGCAGGCACCCCACGGGATACCTGGAATCCTCTCGGTCACCTTTGAAACACCCAAGGGTGCAATCACGCTCTAACGATACAGCGCGACGAGCCACCAGCACTGTGGACCCCATTGAATCTTTTCGGTGGGGTCCACAGTGCTTAAGTTCTGGTTTTGCCGGAGCCGGGCGCATCCGGGCGGGAGGCCTGTTGCACTTCGGTTTTCAGGATCTCGAAGTGCCGCACTATCAGCGAACCGATGAGCAGGAACAGGCCGCCGATGAACAAGACCTGCTGCAACAAGTTGCCCGCCCCCGGGATCGCATCCTCAACCGGCAGCGTTGCCTCGTAATACCAGCCCCACTGCGCACCGATGACCAACCGGTGTCCCACTCCAACCAGGGCCATCACCGCACCGAGGACAAGCATCGTTTTGGAGCCCATGAGCTTGGGCATGGTCGTCCTCGCTTTCTTCGGGTTTGGGAGCGAATCTGCTCATCAGCCGAACGGCCGCAGGGTCCCGCACCCGGAATCGCTGGCTAGTCCTGCGGGGAATGTTCGGTGAAACCATTTTTATTGTGCACCGCGGCAACGGCTTCTTCGGCCGAGCGGACCACGAATGATCCAGCCAGCAGGAACAACCCTCCGAGGAATGCTCCCTGCTGGATGACGGCGATGAATCCGAGCGCGATTCCAAGGCCGGGATTGGAGAAACTGTTCTCGTTGATCATCCAGTTCAGCAGCGGCGAAGCGAAGACCTGGAAAACAGCCCCGAAAATCGCGAGCACCAATCCCAGCCGGAACATCTTCCCTGAGCCCACCACCTGCACCATGCACTACTCCTTGATCGGCCATTCCCGGCCCCGGCACCGAAACGGGGAAAGGCGAATTGTTTGATGATCCGTTGTCTCCATCGAGCCTAGCAAGGCCCGCACTGGGCGCAAGGCTCCGGAAAGAACGTGATCAAACCGTTCTTTACGTGCCAAGTCCGATGGCGGGACCCAACAACGCATAGCCGACGAAACCTGCGATATCCAAAAATGCATGGGCAATGACCAGCGGCATGACCCGGCCCTTCCTGGAGTATACAAAACCAAAGACAATTCCCATGGCCACATTGCCGATGAAGGGCCCGATTCCTTGGTAAAGATGGTAGCTGCCTCGCAGCACGGCACTGGAGCAGACTATTTGCCATTTGCCCCACCCCAGTCGCCCGAGGCGTTCAAAGAGGTATCCAACGACGATGACTTCCTCCAGGATCCCGTGGCGGATCGCTGAGAAGACCAGCACCGGGATCGTCCACCAATAATCATCCAGCGCCGCAGGAACAAGGACCGTGGTCAGCCCAAGGGCGCGACCCAGCGCATAGACGCCGAGGGTGCCAAGGCCCATGGCCGCGAAAAGCCCCGCTCCCCAGCCCAGGTCCTTGAACGGCCGCTTGAACTCCAAGCCCAGCATCGCAAACGGGTTTCTTCCGGGAATCCGCCAGAGCAGGTAGAGCACCAGCATGACCGGAACCAGGGCAAAGAAGATGTCCAGCAGCTGGTAGGTAAGGTCAAAGTACTCGCGCTGGTTTAACGGGTTGTTCAGTGAGGTCGTCTGGGAACCCAGGGGCGCGCGCGTCATTTTGTCGACCAGGTTCACGATGGCGTAGATCCCTGATTTCCCCAGTGACAGCCCCAAGACAACCAACAGTTCGATCTTCAATCCGCGGCGTACTCCCGAAGGTGCCCCCGCCGGGACCAAGGACTTGCCGAAAGGGGTATCCGCTGCCGCTTCTGAGCTCATACAAGCGATCCTACGCGGTGTGTCTGTGCACCCACATACGTGTTGACCTGCGAGGATCGATAGGTGAGCACCGAAGCGCTGTCCAAGGCCCGCGAGTTGGCACATGCCCTTTATCCGGGGCCCGACTGGAACGCGGCGCACGTGGAGGAGGGTGGTCAATTCCACCGGGTCCTAGTGGCGAACGGCGAAGCGGTCATGCGCATGAGTCGAACCCCGCAGGCCGCACGGGACATGCAACGGCGCGTGGATCTGGTTGATTCCCTGGCAGGTGAGTTCAGTTTCCGGCTCCCCACTTCGTTGAGCAGGGTGTGGCACGGTGAAGGATTCTCGGCCGTCATCCAACGCTTTGTCCCCGGTGCACCCCACCGGCCCCACGCCGGTGATGCTGCCTCTCTTCGCCGGATCCTGGATGAACTTGCGTCCGTTGATGTCCAGCCGCTTGGGGACCTGCTGGCCCCGCAGTTTTCTTTCCGGGGCCCGTGGACCACCCCGAAAGTCGCGGCAACCCTGGATGCCTTGCCGGTGGATCTACGGGATGGCACACAGCGGGTGCTGGACACGATTGCCTCGTTTGCCGAGGTTCCGGCCGCGTTGGTGCACGGGGACCTGGCCGGACACAACATGCGCTGGAGTGATGGCAAGCTGCACGGCATCCTGGATTGGGACATGGCAGCGGCCTGGGATCCCGCGCTCAACACCGCCTACCTGGGTTTGTGGCATGGCGAGGGTTTCATCGAGGAGATTGCCCCGGGCCCCGACGTTGCCTGGCGCGCGCGGGTTTGGCTCGGCGCGATGTCCCTGGAGAGCGTCTTCGACGCGTCTCTTGACCAGGAAAAGGACCTCGGTGCGCTGGTCGGGAAAATCGGGCCGCGCCTGGCCATGGCCGCGACGGCCGCCGGCAGCTAGCGGGTGTTCACCACGGCGGCGGCGACGATCACCGGAATGCTGGCTTCCACAAGCTCGAGCCTTTGGTCCTCGGTGATCCCGGCGTCGGTGATCAATGCGCTGAAGGTCGAGGTGGCCAAGGCGGCGAAGGCGCTGTGTCCGATCTTCGAGGAGTCACACACCAAATAGCTGCGTCGGGCGCGGCGGATCATCAGGTCGTTGATTGAGGCTTCAAGCTCGTCGGAGACCGTCGGGCCGATATGTGCTTCCAGCCCGTTGATTCCCACGAAGGCGACATCAAGAGTGACCTTTTCCAGGCTTTGCTCGGCGAAGGGTCCCACCAGTTCGTAGGACCGGGGGTTGAGCACCCCTCCGGTGACCATGACCTTCACGTGCGTGCGCACCGCGAGCATCGCGGCGATGTTCACGGCGTTGGTCACCACTGTGAAAGTGGTTCGCCCGGACTCGTTGACCAGGTCCCGCCGCATTCCCAGTTGCGTGGCAATCGCGCTTGAGGTGGTGCCGCCGGAGAGCCCCACCACCATCTCCTGGGAGACCATGGATGCGGCAAGCACCGCGATGGCGTGCTTTTGCACCGCGGCTTCTTCCTTTTGGTAGCGCACCGGCAGGTCGTAGGCCACGGTGTTGCTGACCGCTCCCCCATGGGTGCGTGAGAGCAACGAGGCCACCGCCAGGGAGTCCAGGTCTCGCCGCGCCGTGGCGGGCGAGACCTCGAGCCGGTGCACGATTTCATCGACCTCGACCTTCCCTGACTGGGAGAGCATCTCGAGGATGGCATTGAGGCGTTCTTCGCGTTTCACCTTGCTCCCGTCTATCGTCTATGTGCTGCTGGCAGGCTGTTCCCAGCCGTTGTTGGTAGGTAGGTCACCGGCGGGACCGGCCCGGCTTCATTCGTGTGGTTCAACAGTGCCGCGGGCCCTTGAGCCTACTTTACGGCTCCGGCGGACAGCCCGCCGATCAGGCGCTTTTCAATGAGCATGAACAAGACGATCACCGGGATGATCGCCACGATCGAGACGCCGAAGACATACTGCCACGAAGTGGAGTACTGTCCAACGAACTTGGTCAGGGCCACCGACAGCGGCTGATTCTCCGCCGTGGAGAGGATCACCAGGGAGGCGGCGAATTCGTTCCAGCAGGAAACGAAGGTGAAGATCACCGCGGTCACGATGCCCGGCCACACCAGTGGCAGGTTGATGCGGAAGAGCACCCGGAGCTTTCCGGCGCCGTCGATCTGCGCCGCCTCGTCGACTTCCTTGGGAACCGAGGAGAAGAACGAGTGCATGATCCACACCGCGAAGGCCAGGTTGAAGGCGGCGTTGATCAGGATCATCGCCAACCAGGTGTCATAGAGGTTCATCGCGAGCATCTGCTTGAACAACCCTGCTGTAAGTACCGCGGGCTGCAGCATCTGGGTGACGATCACCAGGAACATGAAGACCATCTTGCCCGGGAACTTGAAGCGTGCGGTGTAGTAGGCCGCGGGGGTGGCAACCAGCAGCACCAGCAAGGTGGCGCAGAGGGAAATGACAATGGTGGAGATCAGGTTGTAGGCAACCGGGGTTTCGGGGGTATCCCACATAGTCAGGTAGTTCGACCACTGCGCCCCGTCGCGCGGCAGGTAGTCCGGCGGGATCGAAAGGATCTCGGAGCGGGTCTTGAGCGAGCCGATGAGCATGACCGCATACGGAATCAGGAACAGCGCGGCGACGATGAGGCCGGTGACCATCCGTCGGATGACGATCTTGCGGGGCGCGAGGTCTTCTGTAGTCAGGAGAGACATGGCTTCCTAGACCTCCTTCATGGGCTTGACGGTCTTGACGTAGATGGCGACGATCACCAGGACGATCGCGAAGTTCACGACCGAAAGCGCCGAGGAGATATCCAGGCGCCTGTCGAACTGCAGGACCTTGAAGATGTAGGTCATCAGCGTGTCGGCGCTGTAGCCGGGGATGGAGCCGGTGATGATCTTCAGGATCGGCAGGTTGTTGAACACGTTGATGATGTTGATCAGCACGGCAACGGCAAGTGCCCCACGCAGCTGGGGCAGGACCACGAAGATGTAGGTCTTCCAGGGGCTGGCCCCGTCCATGCGGGCGGCCTCGAGGGTTTCGTTGGGGATCGCCTGCAGGCCGGCAAGAAGCGTGTAGGCGGTGAACGGGATGGAGACGAAGATGGCAACCGCGATGGCCAGAGCCATTGCCGGAACCGCATTCTTGGTGAAGCCGAATCCTTCGTCGATCAGCCCGATGTCCATGAGGAACTTGTTGAAGATGCCGTAGTTCGGATCCGCGGCGTAGTAGAACACGGTGGTGGTCATGACCACCGAGGCGGCCCACGGGACAATCACGGCCATGCGGACCAGGGTCCGTCCGGGGAAGGGCTTGTTCAGGAACTGCGCCAGGAGCAGGGACAACAGGACGGTGAAGCCCACGACGACCACGACCCACACCACGGTATTGAGCAAGATGCGCGGCAGGTTGGGGTCCGCGAAGACCTTGGCGAAGTTATCGAACCCCACCCCCTTGAGGTCCGTGCCGACCTGGGAGATCTTCCGGGTGGAGTTGTAGATCATGTACCCGGCGGGGAAGACCACGATCGCCAGGATCAGCAATAGCGCCGGCCCGATCCAGGGCAGGGCCGAAACGAATGAACCGCCTTCCCTGGCAGAGGGGCGCTTGGCCTTGCGCTTCGGGGCAGTTGCGACACTCATGAGGGTTCTCCTGCGATACGTGGTTAGGAAATTGTCTTGCCCGGCCAAAGACGGGGCTCCCCTTGGGTGAGGTGAGCCCCGTCCGTGGTGGTTGGATTGGTGTTGCGCCGGGGCAGCTACTTGGCTGCGTCGGCTTTGGCCTGGATTTCCTTCAGGACATCGGCTGCGCTCTTGCCGGTGGCGATCTGGCCCATCAGGGACTTGAAGGCACCGTCGGTGGCGTTCCATTCCGGGTTGGTAGTCGGGTAGAACACCGCATTGGGCAGCATGTCCAGGAACGGCTTGAGGGTTTCGTCCCCGGCTAGCTTGTCCGAACCGGACTGGGTGGTCGGCAGGAATCCTTCGGCGGAGACCCACTCGGTGTAGACATCGGCGGAGAAGAAGTAGTCCATGAACTTCGTGACTGCTTCGGCCTTGGTTCCGTCGTTCTTGAAGGACATCAGGCGGTCTGCGACGCCAAGGGTTGCCGGCTCGCCGGACTTCGTGGCGACCGGTGCGATGCCGTATTCAAGATCCGGGTTCTCGGTCTTGATCTGGCCGACATTCTGCGGCAGTGCGTAGGCGAAGCCGAGCTTGCCCTGGACGAAGGTGTTCAGCATCGGGGTGCGCTGGGTGGAACCCGGGTTCTTCTGCGTCACGCCGTCCTTGATCATCTTCTGCATGTACTCGGCGGCCTCGAGGTTGGCTGGGGTGTCCACGGAGATCTTGGTTGCATCGCCGAAGTTTCCGCCGTTGCCCGCGAACCAGATCAGCGATTCGCCCTGGGCTTCTTCGTTGCCCAGCGGCATGCCGTAGCCATCGGCCTTGGTCTTCCCGCTCACTGCCTTGGCTGCGTCGTGCAATTCGTCCCAGGTGGTCGGAACGTCGGCAACACCGGCTTCCTTCATCAGGGTCTTGTTGTAGAACAGGGCGCGTGCCGAAGCGATCAGCGGCAGTCCGTACTGGGTGCCGTCGACCTTCTCGTTGTCGGCGAACGATGGCTGGAAGTCTGCCACGGTGGCTTCCGAGGCGATGTCCGAGGCCGGTGCCAGCAGGCCTTCGGCAGCGAATTCGGCGAACGCGCCGCCGTTGTAAATATCCGGTGCTTTGTTGCCCTGGATCTTGGTCTTCAACACGCCTTCGATGTTTTCCCACGACTGCATCTCAAGGTTGACCTTGACATCGGTGTTGGCTGCCTCGAAATCCTTGATGACCTTTTCCCAGAGGGTCTTGGTGCCGTCGGAGTAGCTGGGGACCATCATGTCCAGGGTGGTGACGGCACCAGATCCGTCGGCGTTTTTGTTTCCGCCGTCGTCTCCCCCGCCGAAACCGCAGGATGTCAGCAGCAGTGCGGCTGCGGCGGCGCCGGCAACTACTGCCCCTTTGAGATTGCGCTTCTTCATGGGTCCTCGCTTCGTGTGGTCGGTGTGCTCTTTTGGTGCTTCACTCCGACAAAAATGATGTTATGTGATTTATTTACGTTGAGAACGATCAATAACGAACATGTACTAACGATTATGCTGTGACAACCAACACAGGGTCAAGCCAGTTGGGTCACAAAGCGGATACTTTTCCTTCGGAGCGCAAAGCCGGGCGTGGAGGGCGGATTTTCCGGGCACCACGAACGTGCCCGATAGCTCCTAGTGATCCAACGAAAAGCGGTAGGCCCTCGGGTGTAGCTAGTTGTTCCTTCCGGCAAAGAGCCGAAGCAGCCTGGCGCTCTCCCCTGCCATCGCCTCACGGCCGCGGGCCAGGTACTTGCGCGAATCCACCACCGTGGGATTGGCCTCGAGGTACTCCCGGATGGCCCGGGTGAAGAAACCGTTGAGGTGGGTGGAAACGTTGATCTTTGTCATGCCCGCCTCGATCGCTGCGACAATGTTTTGGTCGCTGACACCCGAGGATCCATGAAGCACCAGTGGCACTGCCAGGGCGGCGCGGATGGAGGCGATCAGCTCGATGTCCAGTGCGGCCGAGCGGTCGAGCATCGCGTGGGAGGATCCCACGGCCACGGCCAGCGCGTCGACGCCGGTGGCCGCAACGAAGGCTCGGGCCTCCAGGGGATCCGTGCGGACGCCCGGCGCGTGTGCCCCGTCCTTGCCGCCGATCTTGCCCAGTTCGGCCTCGACGTAGACCCCTGCCGCATGGGCGCGCTCGGTCACGCGCCGGGTGGCAGCAACATTTTCTTCGTACTCCAGGTGCGCCCCGTCGAACATAATCGAGCCGAAGCCCAGATCGATCGCTGCCCTGGCGAGGGCCTCGGATTCGGCGTGGTCCAGGTGAACCGCCACGGGGACCTCGGCGTTCCGGGCGGCGGCCAGGCAAGCCAGGGCTATGGGTTCCAGGGAGCCGTGGTAGCTGACGCAGTTCTCGGAGATCTGCAAGATCACCGGGGTCCGGGCCATCTCCGCGCCCTTCACCAGTGCCTCGGCGCTCTCTAGGTGGATGACGTTGAATGCGCCTTGGCCGATGTTCTCCCGGCGTGCGGCGTTCATGATCTCAGCGGTTTTTACCAGGGGCACGGTAGGTGCGCTCCTTTCGGGGTGGCCAACGGAGGGATTAATCCCGTGTGCTGGAGGAGGAAAAAATCAAGGTCTTAGCGAGCTCGGTATGCGAAGGATGGAGCTCCCCGGCTGCGGGCATAAGCACCGCGGAGGCGGACCAGGCCGCGGCGCGTGGAAGGATCACCGAGGAGTGGCCTTCCCCGCGGTGCAGCCCCACGGCTATGGCCGCGACCACCGCGTCTCCCGCCCCGGTGGGGTTGCCCACCAGCGGTTCGGGCAGCCAGGTTGCGTCCCAGCGTCCCGGAGTCTTCGCGGCAAAGTGGAACAACCCGTCCTCCCCCGCACTTGCGTAAACGTTTTCGGCACCGGCCCCAAGCAAGACCTGGGCACCATCGAGGATCGAATCTTCTCCGGTGATGGCCGCCAGCTCGTGGTGGTTGGGCTTCAAGACCGTGGCCCCGGCGCGCGCCGCCGCCAGCAGTGCGGGGCCGGAGGTGTCGATGATGCTTGGAATCGAGCGGCGCTTGGCCTCGCGCACGCACCACGGGTAGAAGTCCTCGTCCGCACCCTCGGGCAACGACCCGGAGGCGACAAGGACGGTTGTCCCTTGCTCCAGCAGCGAGAGCACCTGTTCGCGCAGGGTGTCCCACTCGGCAGTGCTCAGCGCGCCGCCTCGTTCATTGATCACCGTGGTGCGACCGGTTCCGTGTTCGACAACGGCCATGCTGCGACGGGTCTGCGCCGCAACGTGGACCAGCGAGTGTTCAACGCCGGCGGTAACAAGCTCCCCGGTGAACACGCGACCGCCGTCCCCGCCCACGGGGGCCAACGCGATGACGGGCACCCCTAGGCTGTTCACGATGCGGGCCACGTTCAGGCCCTTGCCGCCAGCACGTCGCAGCGGGGCATCGACGCGGTTGGTCCCCCCGACGTCCAGGAGTTCCAGCCCGTAGGTTTCATCCACTGCGGGGTTGGGAGTGATGGTCAGGATCATGGTTGGTTCTCCTTGGCTTCGACTGCCTTGAGGTACGCACCGCGCAAGCCGGCGTCCTGTCCCAGTTGGGCCGGGACGATCAGCGGTTCACGGTGGTATGACAATTTCTTCCTAAGGGCCAGCCGCAACGGGCCAAGCAACGCCTCGCCGGACTGGGCCAGACCACCGCCGATGATTACGGTCTCCGGCGAAATGGATGAACAAAGTTGGGCGATGGAGAACGCCAGTGCCTCGATCGCCTCGTCCCAGATACGTGTGGCCACGATATCCCCGGCGTTCATCGCCTCGAGCACTTCGCGGGCGCCGTTAACCTGTCTGCCGGTGGCATGGGCGTAGCGCTTGGCAATGGCCCCCGCGGAGCCAATGGTCTCCAAGCAGCCATGGGCGCCGCAAGGGCAATCCAGTCCGCCGGGCACCGCGGCATGGCCAAGTTCCCCGGCATACCCGCCGGAGGATACCGGGTGTCCGTCAACGAAGAGCGCCGCGGCGATCCCCGTACCAACGACCATCATCACGGCGTTGCGCACCTTGGAGCCCAACGCCGCCCCTGCACCGAAGCGCAGTTCGGCGGCCCCGGCGCTCGAGACGTCGTGGCCGAAGCCCACCGGCAGCGCAAAGGCCTTCGAGGCCATGTCGCGCAGCGGCGCATCGCGCCATCCGAGATTCGCCGAGAACACCCCGCGCCCATGGGTCTCGTCAACAACCCCGCAAACCAGCAGGCCGACGGCCTTTGGCTTGACCAAGGGCGATTCGGCCATCAGGTCGGTGCCCAGCGTGTGGAGTTGGTCGATCAGTCCGGCGGCGGGATCGGGAGTGCCGTGCCGGGTGGGCACCCGGCGGATGCCCAGCAGGTTTCCCGCGTCGTCCGAAAGCGCCGACTTGATATCAGTGCCTCCCACATCGAAAAGCAGGTACGGAGGGTTCACTTTCTGCGGCACTCCCAATTCTTGGCCTAGGCGTCTTCGGCGAGAATGACCGAGCGGGACAGGTTGCGTGGCGCATCCGGGTTCATGCCGCGGGCTCGGGCACGATCCAAGGTGACGCGGTGGATCCGGGCCAGTTCGGCCAGCGGGTGCACCTCGTTGTTAATGTACAGGGCGCCGGTGCGCACCATGTCCCCGGCCAAGCCTTCGGGCTCTTCTCCCAGCATCCAGGTCACGCGGTTCGGTGCAGCAATGGAGATCGGGCCATGGCGGTACTCCATGGCGGCGTAGGACTCGGTCCATCCCTGCACGGCTTCACGCATCTTCAGTGCTGCCTCGTGGGCAAGGCCGACGGTCCAACCGCGGCCCAGGAAGGTGAACTGCTCTGCATCGATCAGTTCGGCCGGGGTTTGTGCGCTGACGGCGGTGCGCGCATCGGCAACGGCCTGGTTCAACTCGACCCCGACGCTGGTGAGCAGGTAGGCCAGTGCCGTGGTGGCAAAGCGGGTCTGCACCACCGACTGCTCGTCAGCGTAGGGCAGCTCGATGACGGCGTCCACCTTTTCAACGATCGGCGATGAGGTGTCCCCGATGAGCGCGACGGTCGCGATGGATTCATCAAGGCCGGCCAGCAGTTCCAGGACCTCGGAGGTCGTACCCGAGCGGGTGATCGCCACCACCGCGTCGTACTTCCGGGTGGCCACGAAGGCCTCGGAAGCAGCGAAGGCGTCGGTGACGCCCTTACCCGCGGACTCGCGGGCGGCGGCATAGGCTTGGGCCATGAACCAGGAGGTGCCGCAGCCGACAACGGCGACGCGCTTGCCGTCCGCTGGCAGCAGGTTCTCGGTCTTGGACTGGGCGATTGCGCGCTCCCACATTTCCGGCTGCGAGGTGAGTTCAAGATCCATGTAGTGGCCAAGCTGGCTGTTGTCGCTCAAGTCTGTCTCCTTCTGTGTCCCGGAGCACATAAATGCGCCACGGAATGGCAAGTTCTTCCCTACTATGATTGCTTATGATCGTTTGACTTGTCTAGCGATCAAAAAAACTCGTGATTAGATTTACGTTTTCCGGCGCTGGTCGCCACCGTTTGGGCACGCGTGTTCCAGCGAATTCCGCAAAGGTCCACAAGACAGGCCGTTTAACGAGGCAAGGGCCCGGTGGGCGGAATCGTGGATGATTCCGCCCACCGGGCCCGTGCCTGCAGACCGCTGCCCGCAAGGGGTCGGTGCGGCCATGCGGGGCAATCGCTAGTTCAGCGCTGCGAGCACTGCATCGTAGTCCGGCTCGGTGGTGATTTCGGGAACCACCTGGTGGTGCAGGACCACGCCGTTCTCGTCAAGGACCACCACGGCACGTGCCAGTAGGCCGCGCAACGGGCCATCGGCCTGGGTCAGTCCGTACTGGGCGCCGAAATCGGAGCGGAACGCCGAGGCCGGCACGACGTTCTCGATGCCTTCTGCACCACAGAAGCGCCCGAGCGCGAACGGCAGGTCCGCGGAGGCGCAGATCACTGCGGTGTCATCGAGTCCGGCTGCCAGCTCGTTGAAGCGGCGGACCGAAGCGGCGCACACGCCGGTGTCAACCGACGGGAAGATGTTGAGCACAACGCGCTTGCCGCGCAGTTCGGCGCTGGTCACCTCGCCGAGGTCGATGCCGGTGAAGCTGAAGTCAGGAGCGGATTCGCCAACGGCGGGCAGCTCGCCAACGGTTTGGACAGGGGTACCTTGGAATGCAGTAATAGCCATGGCTCTTGTTTATCACGAAGGCGCCCGGCATCGCGAAGGCTACGCTACAGGCGTCCTGCCACCAGCTCCCCGGCACGGAACACCGGACCGTTGAGGTGCATCCCCGGACGGTAGGCCAGATGCGCCACCGCAGGTGCGTTCAGCAACTGGATATCCGCGCGCTTACCGACCTCCAGGGACCCCACGTTCCCCTGCTCACCCAAGGCAAGGGCGCCACCATAGGTAGCTGCAACAATCGCCTCCTCAATGCTCAAATTCATCTGTAACACGGCAGTCGCTACGCAAAATGCCATGGATGAGGTGTATGAAGTGCCCGGATTGCAATTCGAGGCCAAGGCGACCTGCACTCCGGCGTCAAGCAGTTCACGCCCCGGCGCCAGCGGTTGGCGGGTCGAAAGGTCGCAGGCCGGCAGGCATGTGGCCACGGTGCCGACAGAACCCGTCCGGGATGACGCATCCCACCGGTTCCAGGAACCAGACAGCGCCGTCACATCAGCTTCATCTAGGTAGTTCACGTGATCGACGCTGGCGGCACCAAACTCCACCGCAAGGCGCACGCCCGGCCCCGCGCCCAGCTGGTTTCCGTGGACGCGCAGTCCCAGGCCAGCGTCGCGGGCCGCGGTGAGCACCTGGCGGGACTGGGCCTCGTTGAAGGCGCCGCGTTCACAAAAGACATCGGCGTACTGGACGTAGGGCAGGACCCTCCGGAGCATCTCGCCGCAGACCAGGTCCGTGTATTCCTGCGCATCGGCACCGGCTGGGACCAGGTGTGCACCCAGGAACGTGACCTTGTCCGCCACGGTGGAGGCGATGCGGGCATGCCGCGTTTCCTCCTCGACGCTGAGGCCGTATCCCGTCTTGGTTTCCAGGTAGGTGGTCCCCCCGGCCAGGGCTTCGGTGGCGCGGCCCATCAGCAACCGTGTCAAATCGTAGTCCGAGGATGCACCGGTCGCCGCCGTGGTGACCGCGATCCCACCCGCGGCATAGTCCTGCCCGGCCATGCGGGCAACGAATTCCGCGCTTCGATCTCCGGCGAAGACCATGTGGGTGTGGGAGTCGACCCAACCCGGCAAGGCTGCCCGGAATCCGGCATCGATGACGTTCTCCGCACCCGGGGCGTCCGTGGCCTTCCCGATCCAGGCGATTCGCGAATCCTCGATGAGGATCGCCGCCTCGGGAATCAACGTGGCTGAGGCGTCGGAGGTGAAGGCCTCGGACAGGTTGGTGATCAGTGTGGTGCTCAAGAAAACTCCCCGTGTTCTAAGAGGAACGCAGCGAACAATCCCGCAGGGTCCCCCAGGGTGGTGTGGATGCCGTCGGTGGCGACGAGCACCCCGTTGATATGTACTTGCGCCACGTCTGCCGCCGTGGCGCTCAAGGGCAGTTGCGCGGTGCGCGAGCCGATGGTTCGCACCGAATCGGTGCGCACCATCAGGTGGTCCTCGTTGGGCGCCAGGCCCAGGGAGCGCAAGCCTCCGGCGCGCGCGGCGGCGGCGATCTCCCGAGGGCTGAATCGCCCGCGCACCCCGCTGCGCAGCCTCTCTGCGTGCTCCAGTGCGCGCTGCTCCAGATACGGGTCCACGACCGCATGCTGGTCGGTCCCCAGGGCGATGACTGCCCCGGCGTCCGCAAGTTCGCGGGCCGGTCCGATGCCATCTCCCAGGTCGGCCTCGGTGCTTGGGCACATCACGATACCAACGCCCGCGGCCCCGAGGGCCTCGATGTCCTCGGTGTCCAGGTGCGTTGCGTGCACCGCGGAGAGCCGGGAGCCAAGCAGCCCCGCGCGTTGAAGCAATCCGGTGGGGCTCAGCCCGTAGGCGGCCAGGCAGGCCTCGTTCTCCGCGGGCTGTTCGCTGAGGTGCACGTGAAGAGGCAGGTTCGGGTCAAGCCCGGCGGCGATTTGTGCCAGTGCCCCGGGATCCACTGCCCGCACGGAGTGGATGGCTGCCCCGAGGCTCACCAGTCCCTCGCCGTCATCTTCGCGAACCAGTGCTTCGCCCAGGGATGCGTGGCGGGCCAGCCACCCCGCGACGTCGCCGTCGGAGAAGCGGCGCTGCGTCGCATTGAGGTCCATCGCGCTGCCATCGGCCCCGAGCCCACCTTGGAGGTAGCAGGTATCAAGCAGCACCAGGCGGATTCCCACCGCCTTCGCCGCCCGGGCCAGTGCCCGTTCCATGGCGTGGGACTCACCGTGGCCCGGGGTCCCGTAGGGAGTGCCATCGACGTCGTGGTGCAGGTAGTGGAATTCCCCCACCGCGCTCCAGCCGGCCACTGCCATTTCGGCGAAGGTTGCCGTGGCCAACTGTTGGTAGGCCGCCGGACTCAGCTGCGCGGCGGCCGCATACATCTGGTCGCGCCAGGTCCAGAACGTTCCGGCGCCGCCGTCCTCACCCTCGTGGGTGCGCCCGCGCAGTATCCGGTGGAACGCATGGGAGTGGGCGTTCACCGGTGCCGGGATCCTTACCGTGGCGTTGCCGGGGCTCACAGCAGGTCCTCCAGCACATCGGCGAGGGCCTGGACACCGGCATGGGCATCGTCGTTCTCGACGTGTTCCTCCGGCGAGTGGCTGATGCCCGAGGGGTTGCGTACATAGAGCATCCCGGTCGGGACCTCCGCTGCCAGGACACCGGCGTCGTGCCCGGCACCGGTGGGCAGCAGCGGGGCGCCGGGGACCGTGCGGCGCACCGAGGCAGCCAGCGCGTTGGCCAGGACCGGGTCGAAGTGCACCGTACCGGAGAGCGATTCCTCGGTCAAGAACACCGCGCAGCCCTCCATGGCCGCGATGCGTTGGGCCTGGCCGTGGATCTTTTGAACCAGCATCGCCGTGACGGCGTCCTCCGGGTGGCGCACATCGAGCCAGAGGTCCACGCGCGAGGCGATCACGTTGGTTCCTCCGGGCACCGGCTCCAGCCTGCCGACGGTGGCCCGGGCATTGTCCTGGGCGGACGCGGTGGCGCGGACCGCCACTATCATCTGCGCCGCGGCGAGCATCGGGTCCGCACGATCGGCCATGAGCGTTGTCCCGGCGTGGTTGCCCTGCCCGGTGAAGCTCAGCTTCCAGCGACCGTGGCCCAGGATGGTGTCCCCGATGGCCAGCGCGGGGCCGCGGCCCGCGTGATCGGTGTGGGCTTCGGAGTTCAGGCCCTTGCCCTGTTCCACGTGCAGCTCGATGAAGTCCCCAATCAGCGTCAGAGCCGCCTCGTCGCGACCGAAACCGGCCGGGTCCATGCCGTTGGCGGCGGCCACGTCGGCAAAGGTGTTGCCGTTGGCATCACGCAGGTTCAGCGCCCTCACCGGGTTGATGGCACCGGTGAGCAGCCGCGAACCCAGGCAGGCGACGCCGAAGCGCGAGCCTTCCTCCTCGGGGAACACCGAGATGGCCATGGCCCGATTGCGCAAAAGCGCCCCGGAGGCCTCACGTGCCGCGAGCACGTCATGGGCCGCCAGCGCGCTGGCCACACCCAGCGGTCCGTCGAACGCCCCGCCGCCGGGCACCGAATCCAGGTGCGAGCCGGTGACCAGGGCTCCGCGGCGCGAGAGGGCCGTATCGGTGGCACCGGGCAGGTCCCACCAGGCCCAGATGATGCCGTTGGCATCGGTGGAGACATCGAGGCCGCGTGCGGTGGCCTCGGCACTGAACCATTCGCGCAGCGTGGTTTCGGCTCCGGAGTAGACCGGACGCGAGTAGCCTCCGCGGGTTTGATCGCGGCCCACGTCGCTAATGGCTGCCATGAGCGAATTGACTGTTTGCGTGTTCATGCTTGGGGTTCCTATCTTCCGACCATCAGGTAGGCAATCGGGGTGGCGATCAGCAGGCTCAGCGCCACGCGCTGGGCCCATATGGCGAACAGGTGCCAGAGCTTGATCGGGATGCGGGTGGCCAGGATGCATGGCACCAGGGCCGAGAAGAAGATGATCGCCGAGACGCACACTACGCCGATCACCAGGCGCAGCAACTCCGATTCGTGCCCCGCGACCACGGTGGCCGGCAGGAACATCTCGGCGATGCCCACCGCGGACGCCTTGGCGGCGAGCATCGGATCGGGCAGGCCCACGGCCCAGGTGATCGGCAAAAAGATGAGGCCCAGCCAGTCGAAGACCGGGGTGAACCGGGCCAGCAGCAGCCCGATCAGGCCCACGGAGAGGATCGAGGGCAGGATCGCCATCGACATCAACACCCCGCTCTTGAAGTTGGCCCAGATGTTGGCACCCAGCCTCGGTGCGGTATCCAGCATCCCCATGGCCTCGGACCAGGCGGTGGCCATCCGGCGCGAGGTGACCTTTTGTTCGGGCTGCGCGGTGGCAGCCGGGAAATAGGTGTCCTTGATGCGGCTCAGCGGCGGGATGCGCACCACGATGGCCGTGACCAGGAACGTCACCCCGAACGTGAGGAAGAAGTAGGGCAGCCAGAGGTGCATGATCTCCAGCGTCTTGGCCACGATCAGCATGAAGGTGACCGAGACGGTGGAGAAGCCGGTGGCGATGATCGCCGATTCCCGGCCGGTGTACCGGCCGGACTGGTACATCCGATCGGTGATCAACAGGCCCAACGAGTAGCTGCCGACGAACGACGCCACGGCGTCAATCGCGGAGCGACCAGGGGTTCGCCACAGCGGGCGCATGACCGGTTGCACCAGCACACCGACGAACTCCATCAGTCCGTAGCCCACCAGCAGGGCCAGGAAGATGGCGCCGACGGGCACGATCATTCCCACCGGGATCACCAGTTTGTCGAACAAAAACGGTCCGAGGTCCGACTCGAAGAGCAACGCCGGCCCCACGTTGAACACCATCATGGTGCCCGTGGCCAGGCCCAGGATGTTCAGGTACGCAAAAAGCGTCTTGATCCCGGAGTCACGCCAGCGCCCGGAGGCGAAGGGGTAGATCGTCCCGGCCAGGATCACCGCCAGGATCAGGTACTTGACCACCGGGCCCAGCCCCGTGGTGATCCCCGTGACCAGGTGGTCCAGCGGGATGGTTTCCTTTCCTGCGATGTTGATGGGAATGAAGAACATGAAGATCCCGATGAGGCTGTAGGCGAAGAAGCGCCACAGCCCGCGGGGACGTTCGGTCGTTTCGAGTCGTTCGACGCGTGTCCCGAAGCCGTCGTCCATCGCCGGAGCCCTACTTTTCCATGGGGATGCGCACCCCGCGCTCGTGCGCGACATCGATGGCACGCTCGTATCCGGCATCCACGTGGCGGATCACGCCCATGCCCGGGTCGTTGGTCAGCAGCGCTTCGAGCTTTGCGGCGGCCAGTTCAGAGCCGTCGGCGACCGAGACCTGTCCGGCATGGATAGAGCGGCCGATGCCGACCCCTCCGCCATGGTGGATCGAGACCCAGGTGGCACCGGAGCTGGTGGCCGTCAGTGCGTTGAGCAACGGCCAGTCGGCGATGGCGTCCGAGCCGTCCTTCATCGATTCGGTCTCCCGGTACGGGGAGGCAACCGATCCGGAGTCCAGGTGGTCGCGGCCGATCACGATCGGGGCCGAGACCTTGCCCTCGGCGACCAGTTTGTTGAACAGCACGCCCGCCTTGGCGCGATCGCCGTAGCCCAGCCAGCAGATGCGTGCCGGCAGGCCCTCGAACTCCACATGTTCCTGGGCCGCATTGAGCCAGCGGTGCAGGTGAGCATCCTCGGGGAAGAGTTCCTTCAGCGCCTCGTCGGTCACCCGGATGTCTTCCGGGTCCCCGGACAGCGCCACCCAGCGGAACGGGCCAAGCCCCTCGCAGAACAACGGACGAATGTAGGCCGGGACGAAGCCGGGAAATTCGAACGCGCGGGCGAATCCACCCTGGCGGGCCTCGTCGCGGATGGAGTTGCCGTAGTCGAAGACCTCCGCTCCGATGTCCTGGAAGCCGACCATGGCCTCGACGTGCAGGGCCATGGACACCTGGGCCTTCTTGGTGAAGCCGGTCTCGTCGGCCTTGGCCTCGGCATCCCATTCATCCAGGGTGTATTCAACGGGCAGGTAGGACAGCGGGTCGTGCGCGGAAGTCTGGTCGGTGACGATGTCGATGTCGATCTCGCCCGCCTTCTGGCGGCGCAGCAGTTCGGGGAAGACCTCGGCGGCGTTGCCGACGTAGCCGACGGACAGCGCGCGTTTTTCCTTCTTGGCTGCCATGACCTTAGCGATCGCTGCATCCAGGTCCAGTTCGACGTCGTCGAGGTAGCGCTTGCCCATCCGGCGGCGCAGGCGATCCTCGGAGACATCAACGATCAGGCAGGCGCCACCGTTGAGGGTGACGGCCAACGGCTGGGCCCCGCCCATGCCGCCGCAGCCGCCGGTCAGCGTCAGGGTGCCTGCCAGGGTGCCGCCGTAGCGCTTGACCCCGATTGCCGCGAAGGTCTCATAGGTGCCCTGCAGGATGCCCTGGGTGCCGATGTAGATCCAGGAGCCGGCTGTCATCTGCCCGTACATCATCAGGCCCTCGGCCTCCAGCTTGCGGAATTCGGGCCATGTGGCCCAGTCACCGACCAGGTTGGAGTTGGCGATCAACACCCGCGGTGCCCACTTGTTGGTGCGGAAGACACCGACTGGATTGCCCGACTGGATCAGCAGCGTCTCGTCTTCCTCGAGGTCCTTCAGCGTGGCGATGATCGCATCGTAGGCTTCCCAGGAGCGGGCGGCCCGACCGGTGCCACCGTAGACGACCAGGTCCTCGGGTCGCTCGGCGACCTCCGGGTCCAGGTTGTTCATCAGCATCCTCAGCGGAGCCTCGGTGGCCCAGGACTTCGCGTTCAGCGTGGTGCCGCGCGGGGCTCGGATGACGCGTGTGGGATCGTGTTGGGTGAAGCTCATTTTCGGTGTTCTCCTTAGTGGGTGCCGGGCTGGTGGTGTGGTTGGGTTTTCAGTGGGTCTTTACGCCGAAGAGGGCTTGGGCCTCGGCCGCCACCAGCTCCCCGATGCGTGCAATGTGTTCCGGGTTCATCCGGTAGCTGGGGGAAACCACGGAGAGCGCGGCAACCGGGCCGTGCCCGTTCCCGGGGTCCCCGGGGTGCTGCAGCGGGGCCGCGATCCCGGTGACATCCGCCTCGACCCCGCGGTCAGAAACCGCATAGCCCGACTCCGGCGTCGCCCCGCCAAAGACGACCCCGAGGCTAGAGCCTTCAAGGGGGACGCTGCGTCCGACCCAGGAGGCGTGGCGCACCGAATGGGTTCCCTCCACGATGGCCAGGTACACGGCATGGTCGCTACCGGTTCCCTGGTGTCCGCGCACCGAGAGGTATGCCGATTCGCCGGTGGCATCCACCAAGCGCTGAAGCGCAGGCAGGGCCAGGTCGATGAGTGATTCGTGGCTCAGTGCCTGGGCACCGAGCTGGACCAGGCGCAATCCCGGACGGTAGTCGCCCTCTGCGTCCTTGCGCACGAAGCCGCTGGTTTCCAAGGTCCGTAGCAGCCGCAGTGCGGTGGAGGCGGAAAGCTCGGTTCCGCGTGCGGCGTCGGCAAGGGACACCGCGCCGGCTTCACACACGGCGCCGAGAAGCTGCAGCGCGCGTTCCACCGTCCTGGTTGCCGGTTCTGCCACGTCGGTTCCTCCAAAGTAGGTGCGGTGCTTGATGGTCTTGGTTATTTGGCCTTGCAGTACCGCAGTCGGTGGAAAAGAGCTGGAAATGTTTTCCGTACCCTCCGGGGGCTTGCCCTCGAGGCACCTTATGCGTTTCACTTATTGAAACGCTTATTTCACCCATTGGCAAGAGCGAGTTTTTATTCGCTCACCGCCAAGCGCGGAAACCAGCCCGTCCGAAAAGGAAAAGCACATGAATGCCAGCATCACCATCTCCAACGGAGCCCTCAGCCCGGCAGACGTCGTGGCAGTGGCCCGGCACGATGCCAAGGTTCAGCTGGGTACCGACGCGCTAGCCGCCATCGACTCCTCCCGCTCGGTCATTGAGGCCCTGGTCAACGACTCGGTTCCGCACTACGGGGTGTCCACCGGATTCGGCGCACTGGCCACCAAGCAGATCCCCGTGGAGTTGCGGGCTCAGTTGCAGCGCTCGCTGATCCGCTCCCACGCCGCTTCCTCCGGCGCCGAGGTGCCCCGCGAAGTGGTGCGGGCCCTGATGCTCAACCGGCTGTCCACCCTGGCCACCGGCCGCACCGGGGTCCGCCCCGTGGTGGCACAGACCTACGCCGCGGTGCTGAACGCGGGAATCACCCCGGTCATCGGGGAATACGGTTCCCTGGGCTGCTCGGGAGATCTGGCTCCGCTGTCCCACGCTGCGCTGGCATTGATGGGCGAGGGCCCGGTCCGCGACGCAGCCGGCACAGCAATGGACGCAGCTGAGGCGCTTGCGGCAGCCGGGATCACCCCTGTGGTGCTGGCGGAGAAGGAAGGCCTGGCCCTGGTCAACGGAACCGACGGGATGCTCGGCATGCTCTTGCTGGCCGCTGCGGACCTGCACTCCCTGCTGTCCATTGCGGAC
This sequence comes from Paeniglutamicibacter antarcticus, assembly GCF_039544305.1. NCBI lineage: Bacteria > Bacillati > Actinomycetota > Actinomycetes > Micrococcales > Micrococcaceae > Paeniglutamicibacter > Paeniglutamicibacter antarcticus. The sequence goes on along the minus strand of NZ_BAABLK010000027.1, from coordinate 118,834 downwards.
CTCAGTGCCGCGATGAGCGTCGAGGGGCTGTTGGGCACCGACGCCGTCTTCGCCGAAGACATCCATGCCCTGCGCCCACACCCGGGCCAGCGCGACTCCGCCGCCAACATGCGCGCGACGCTCGACGGCTCGAGGTTGATTGCCGAGCAAAAGGCCGGCGCACACAAGTTCACCCGCGTGCAGGACGCCTATTCGCTGCGCTGCGCCCCTCAGGTGCACGGCGCCGCACGCGCCACATTGGCCCACGCCGAATCCGTTGCCGCCATCGAACTTGCCTCGGCCATCGACAACCCGGTGGTCACCGTGGACGGGCGGGTTGAATCCAACGGCAACTTCCACGGCGCCCCGGTCGGATACGTGCTGGACTTCCTGGCCATCGCCGTCGCGGATATGGCTTCCATGTCGGAGCGCCGCACCGACCGGTTCCTGGACAAGGCCCGCAACCACGGGCTCAACGCCTTCCTCGCCGCTGACCCGGGAGTGGATTCCGGGCACATGATCGCCCAATACACCGCAGCGGGCATCGTCTCGGAGCTCAAGCGCCTTGCCGTCCCTGCTTCGGTGGATTCGATTCCTTCATCGGCTATGCAAGAAGACCACGTCTCAATGGGCTGGCACGCAGGGCTGAAGCTGCGCAAGTCGATTGACGGCCTGGCACGGGTACTGGCCATCGAGCTGCTCACCAGCGCCCGCGCCCTTGACATGCGCGACGGCGGCATGGAGACCTCTAAGTCGTCCCCGGTGATCTCCGCGGTGCGCCAAGTCATCCGCACCAAGGTCGAGGGCCCGGGCACCGACAGGTTCCTCTCCCCGGAGATCGAAGCCGTCTTCCAGCTCGTCGCCAACGGCACCCTTCTTGAAGCCGCGAACACGGCAGCACGGGCACCGCTGGCCTGAGCCAACGAACATACGGCCCTAGGCAGTGCCGCACGATTCCGTTCGGTTCGCGGCACTGCCCCATGCGTCTGTTTAAGTCACGCATGAATTGCGGATAATGGGGGCATGCCGTTTTCCGCTCTTCTTGGTTTCGCCGGGGTCGCCTTGGTTGTCGTCCTCTCCCCCGGGCCCGATACCTTCTTGCTGCTTCGCTACGCGCTCAACCGCCCACGCAACGGGATCGCCGCGGCCCTGGGAATGATGGTCTCCGTGATGGCGTGGGCGGCATTAGCCGGCCTCGGAGTGGCTGCACTGCTGCAGAGATACCCCGCGATCCACCAGGCGATCGCCGTCATCGGTGGACTTTACCTGCTTTACCTGGGGTTGGGATCGCTGGTCAAGGCCAAGTTCCTGGCCGGGGCCACGGCGGCAACGGCCCGGACCGCCACCCGTTCACTGGCCGCCACCGGGCCCGTAGAGTTCACGCTCTGGCAATCGGTGCGCGCGGGAACGATTTCCTCGGCACTGAATCCCAAGCTCGGCTTGCTCTTCCTGGCCCTGATGCCGCCGTTCATCCCAGCGGATTCCAACATGCTCGCTTCCGCGTTGCTGCTCGGCGCGGTATTCGGGATCATCGGGCTTCTCTACTTCATGGTGCTGACCTTCATCGCAGCCCGTGCCATGGACTGGTTCAAGAGCCCCAAAGCCAGCATCTGGCTCGAGCGGGTGTCCTCCGCGGCATTGGCGCTCATGGGTGCCGTGGTATTCATCGGAGCCTTTGTGTAGTTCCCACTAGACTTCTTGGCATGACAGTCTCGAACGATCCTTTGGCAACCGGCACCATCGTGCACCTTGCCGATTCCACCAAGCGCAAATGGGCACACGGCGACGTGCGGGAAATCGCGGCCGGGCGCATGGGCGACAAGGCCGGCCTGCTGCCGGCAGCGGGCGGCACTTGGGATTGGAGGCTGAGCGTTGCCTCCATTGAACGGGCCGGGGAATTCACCCCCTACGACGGGTTCGACCGCACGCTGACACTCATCAGAGGGGAGCTGCTGGAGCTGACCATCGACGGCGCCGTCCAGGCAGTGGAGTCCCTTCGCCCGTTGAGGTTCTCCGGTGCCAGCGCTGTCTCCGCCGCGTTGCCAACCGGCGAGTTGCTGGCCCTGAACCTGATCACCCGCAGCGGAGCCGTGCGCGGGAACGTACGCATCGTGGAGCTGTCCAAGAAACGCGAGCAGAACCTCTTCGATGCGCAATTCGGTGTCATGCTGCAGGGCAAGGCCACGGTGCTGCACGGTGAAACCGAAGAACCACTTCAAGTGCGCGACACCATCGTGGGTGGAGAAGAGGACTCCCCGAGGATCAGCGGCCGCGGCTTCCTGGCCGTGGTGTCCCTGGACCTACCCTGAACCACCAGAAAACCCGAGAGCTGCTCCAATTACTGCGCTTCCCCAATGCCACTTGGTTGTCACCGCAGGAGGCGGAGGCGCTCGACACTCCAAGTTCCCTTGTTTCTCGATCAGTATTTACCTTCCATGACCTCGAACAGGTGTTAAGGTCAAGGAACATGCACGCTCGGTGAATCCGGCACCCGCCTCTAGACCCACCGATTTCTCCAAGAGCCCACCCCGTTGCGGAATCGCAGTAACTCCACGTCGAAGGAAGTCCGCAGCATGGCACACAAACGAGCTTCCAGCCTCATCCCCACACGTAGCGATGCGGCCCTCCTTTGGTTCACGCGGATCGTTGCCAGCCTCGGTATGGCCATCACGGCTTGGGCGGCACTTCGCACGGGATCCATGTTGGTTCATGGCCATCCGGCCTACGTGGTGCTGCTCGTCATCGTTTTTCTTGCCGGCGCCGTGCTGGCGTTGCGGACATGGCTCAAACGCACGGTGCCGCGTCGTCGATTCAAGGCCTTGAGAATGGTGGGTCTAGTGGCTTGGCTGGGTGTCGCCGGCCTTGCCTGGTGGCTGGTTCCGTTCTCCGCCGTCGAACCCGCTTTGTCGGCCATGGATTCCGACGCGAACCTCACCGTCACCGAAAGCGCCGGACAGATCTTATTGGCCCCGACCGGGACAACCAGCGAGGTCGGCGTGTTCTTCCAGCCTGGCGCCCGTGTCGATGCCAGGGCCTATGCCGCGGTGTTGCGGCCCCTGGCCGAAAATGGATTCACGGTTGTCATTCCGAAACAACCCTTCGGCATCGCTTTTCTCTCGACAGGTGCCTTCGACTCGGCGCGAGCAGAACACCGGCCGGTGGACCGTTGGGTGCTCGGAGGCCATTCACTCGGCGGAGTTGTCGCGGCGATGAACGCGGAGACCTTTGCCCGGGCAGCCAACGACCCGTCCGCGGGATTGTTGTTCTATGCTTCCTACCCGTCAACGGATATGAGCGCTTTGGACCTGCCAACGCTTTCAATATCAGGATCGCAAGACGGGTTGGCCACCCTGGTAAAGGTCAACGACTCCAAGCCGAGAATGCCCGGTGGCTCGCTCTTCACAGTAATCAAGGGCGGATCACACGCCGACTTCGGAGACTATGGCCCGCAACCAGGCGACGGAAAGCCAACGATTTCACGTGATTTCGCACGTGAGCAGATCTCCGAAGCCAGTCTCGCATTCGTGCGATCACTAGCGAAATAATCTGGGGGTTTCCTGTCTTTTCCGCAGTTGCAGGCAGGAAACCAAAAGTTGTGGCTACTCGGACAGCCCCGGTGATACCGGAACGAAGCCCACTGCGTTCTTGCGGTGGATGTTGGTGGCCGGCGAGCGCGAAAAACCCTTGGCATCGAGGTTGTTTTGTAACCTGTAGTTGGCCAGTGCCGCATCGTAGTGCTCGTTCATCGTGCTCCCCTTAACCACTTCTTGGGTTCCATCGGCGAAGGTGACGGTGATGTCCACCGTCCGGGGAAAACGTTTGGGCATCCGGACATTTCCGTCGGAGTCCTGCTTGAGGTGGATCATGGGTTTCCTGCTTTCGTAAACGGGTATCCCCAGTCTTCACCACGCACGCCGTTTTTCACCGTGCGCCACCACCGTCGGCGGTCATTTTCTTGATGCGCCATGCCCTCAGGAATCCGGTTCTCCTGCGAGAAAGAGCGCACCGAGCACCGGGTCCACGTCAAGGAAGCGGAGGTCTTCCAATCCCCAGGCCGATAGCGCCGTCCTCAATCGTTGCTGGTAGACCGGCTCGTTGGCTCCCAGGCCTCCTCCGATGACCACGGGGCCCTTGATGGCCAGGATTTTCGAGACATCGCCAAGCGCCTCGAGAACATAGCCGACTGCCGCATCGATGATCCCTGCGGCCTGGGGATCTGTATGCGCGTGGGCGGCGAAGACCAACGACGCCTGCTGGGCCCAATAACGCCTGCCGGTGGGCCCGTGGAAAAGCCCGATCAGTTCATCGGGCGAGGACACATTGTTGGCTTCGAGCACGAGCCGGGCAAGTTCACCAGGGGGTTCTTCGCGGTTGAAAACGCGCAATGTGCTGCGCACCGCTTCCCGGCCCATCCAGTAGCCGCTTCCCTCATCCCCCAGCAGGTAGCCCCAGCCGCCGGCACGCGCTTCCTGCCCCGCAACGTTGATCCCCCAGACCGCCGAACCGGTGCCCAGGATCACTGCCATCCCTGCCGCGGCCCCTCCTGCGGCAAGGATGAGCCGTGAATCGTGGACCACCTGGATCAGGGCATTCGGTGCGTGGAGGGCGATCATCGCACGCAGCCGCTCGGCGTCCTGCTCGGTGTCGATGCCGCCGGCGCCGGCCACCACGCGGTCGATCGCTCCGGCATCGAGTTCCTGGAAAACCTGCGCAATACTGGCCCTGGCCTCGACGAGGCTGACGTTCTGGATATTGGCGCTGCCGGCAGTGGCCTCGGCAACGACAACTCCGCCTTTCCAACTCATCGCGTGGGTCTTGGTGCCGCCGATATCCAAGCCGACCAGTGTGCTGGCTTCACTCCGCCGAGGGGTCATGGTTTCCTTCTGTCGTTTTTCAATTGCACCACCGGCCCCCATGTTCAGGAGCCGGATCACGCATCCAAGCCGGCCACCATTACATCACCGAACAACGATCCGCTGGCGCCTTGAGGCCCGGGCACACGGTGCGCCATGGTCCGCGACTCGCTGCAGTTTTCCCCAAGCCATCGAACCTGTCTCCGCTAGTGTTGGCCCAAAGGTGGTGCTTCATCCTCATACATTTTCCTTGGAATCGTATAGTTCTTAGTCACCGGCGACATCAGCGCTACCCCGGAAGTCGAACGAACTTGTGAAAGGCATCCATGCACGACGACACAGCACTGAGCACCGCACGCGCCCGGCGGGTCCTGGACGAACGCATCCTCCCTGCCATCTACCCCTTCCGCGCCGCCCTGGAGGTTGCTTCGCACCAGCTTCCCGCAGAGCCCATCGACCCGGCCGAGGCCATGGGCCTGGGTTATGCCCCGTACAGCGTCGGCACGCCATGGGGCCCTGCCTGGGGAACCACATGGTTCCGGGTCCGCGGCGAAGTGCCCGCCGACTGGGCAGGCAAGCGGGTCGAGGCTCTCATCGACCTCGGGTTCGACCCCTCAATGACCGGCTTCCAATGCGAAGGCCTGGTCCACCGCCGCGACGGGCATACGGTGAAGTCGATCAACCCGCGCAACCAGTGGGTTCCGGTCGCCGAATCCGCCGAGGGCGGGGAGTCGGTTGAGTTCTTCATCGAGGCTGCGTCCAATCCGGTGCTGCTGGAGCACCACCCGTTCCTGCCCACAGACGAGGGAGACATCCTCACCTCCTCGCCCAGGCCGCTCTACACCACCGGGGCCATGGACCTGGCCGTCCGGGACACCGCGGTGTACGAGCTGTCGCTGGATATCGAGGTGCTGCTTGAGCTCCAGGCCGAGCTGCCCGAAGGCCCGCGCCGTGCGCGCATCCTGCAGGGCCTTGACGACGCGTTGGACGTCCTTGACCTGACGCGCATCGGGGCGACCTCCGCGGCGGCCCGCGCCGTACTGGCCCCGATCCTCGCGCAGCCGGCCGGGGCAAGCGCCCACAGGCTCGCCGCCATCGGACACGCACACATCGATTCCGCGTGGCTCTGGCCGATCCGGGAGACGGTCCGCAAGGTCGCCCGCACCACCTCCTCGATGCTCGAGCTGCTCGATGCCGACCCCGAATTCATTTACGGCATGTCTAGCGCCCAGCAATACAAGTGGCTCAAGGAGCACCGTCCCACGCTCTTTGGGCGGGTGAAGCAGGCAGTTTCCGACTCACGCTTTGTGCCGTTGGGCGGCATGTGGGTCGAGTCCGACACCGTGATGCCCTCGGGTGAATCCCTGGTGCGGCAGTTCTTGCACGGGCAACGCTTCTTCGAAGAGGAGTTCGGGATCACCTGCCACGGAGCATGGCTCCCGGATTCCTTCGGCTACTCCCCCGCGTTGCCACAGATCATGCGCCGGGCAGGGCTTGATTGGTTCTTCACCCAAAAAATATCCTGGAACCAGACCAACATCTTCCCGCACCACAGCTTCGACTGGGAAGGAATCGACGGTTCCCGCATTCCCACCCACTTCCCTCCGATGGATACCTACAACTCTCAGCTATCCGGCCACGAGGTCGCGCTGGCCTCACGCCAGTTCCGCGAGTCACGCCGGGCGACCGGTTCCATCGCCCCGGTGGGGTGGGGAGACGGCGGAGGCGGCACCACCCGGGAGATGGCGGACAAGGCAAGGCGCCTGGCCAACCTCGAGGGCAGCGCGAGGGTCGAATGGGAACACCCCGACGCGTTCTTCAAGCGCACCGGAACCGAAATGCCCGATCCCCCGGTCTGGGTCGGGGAACTCTACCTGGAGCTGCACCGCGCCACGCTCACCTCCCAGCACCGGACCAAGGAAGGGAACCGGCGCAGCGAGCACCTGCTGGTTGAAGCCGAGCTCTGGGCCGCCACCGCGGCAGTGCGCACCGGCTTTGGCTATCCGCATCAAGAGCTCGACGCATTGTGGGAGAGCGTGCTGCTTCACCAGTTCCACGACATCCTTCCCGGGACCTCCATCGCCTGGGTACACCGTGAGGTCGTGGCCGAATATGAGCGCATCATCGCCACCGCCGAATCCATCATCGCCGCCGCGCACGCTTCGCTCCTGGGCTCCGGGGCCACGTATTTTGTCCTGAACCCCGCCGCCAGCACCCGCAACGGAGTCCCGCCCGGCGGGTCCCTTCCCCTGTCCGGGCTTGGAACACCGGGCCCCGCGGTGGACGCGAGGCAGCAGCCCGAGGGCTTCGAACTGGACAACGGGCTCATCGCCATCCGGATCACGTCCAACGGGCTGATCTCCTCCGCCATCGACCTGTCCACCGGCAGGGACGCCATCGCCCCGGGCCAACACGGGAACCTGCTGCAACTGCATCAGGACTTCCCCAACAAGTGGGACGCCTGGGATGTCGACGCCTTCTACCGCAACCGCGCCACCGACCTGCGCGACGTGGACGCGATCTCGCTGTCCACCGATCCCGACGGCTCAGCAAGGCTCACCGTGGCGCGCAGCTTCTCGAACTCCACCCTCACCCAGGAACTGGTGCTCTGCCCTGGCTCGCGGATGCTCAAGATCGTCCAGCACACCAACTGGCGGGAAACTGAGAAGTTCCTCAAGGTGTCCTTCCCGCTGGATATCCGCGCCGAGCAGTCGATTGCCGAAACTCAGTTCGGATACCACCGGCGTCCCACCCATGTGAACACCAGCTGGGAAGCGGCCAAGTTCGAGACCTCGATGCACCGCTTCGTGCTTCTGGAGGAGCCCGGCTTCGGCGCCGCCCTGATCAACGACTCGATCTACGGCTTCGACGTCACCCGCGAGGTGGAGAATGCCCGCACCACCACCACCGCCCGCCTTTCGCTGCTGCGCGCCCCGCGCTTCCCCGACCCGCACACCGACCAGGGGGAACAAACCCATCGCTACGGGTTACTGGTCGGCGCGGACACCGCATCGGCCACCGAGGCCGGGATCCTGATGAACGCGGCACAGCGCGTGGTCTGCGGCGCGCATGGCTTCGACCCGCTGGTGGACCTTCAAGGCGAGGGGTTGCTGCTCTCGGTGGTGAAGCTCGCTGCCGACCGCAGCGGGGACGTCATTGTGCGTCTCTACGAATCCCTCGGGCGTCGCGCCAGCGGCACCCTTGGCATCAACGCCGACGTCGAGTCGGTGTCAACCGTCTCGCTGCTCGAAGATCCACTGTCCGGCGCCCCCCACACCAGCGCGGACCTCCTGGACCGCATCGACGGAAGGGTTGAACTGGCACTGGGCGCGTTCGAGGTGCGGACCCTGCGGCTGCGCTTGAGCACCTGAGTCCCGCACCGCAGGCGGCCCCCGTTGGCTCCGCTTCCCGGGAATCCCGGATTCCGGGGTGCCATACCGATGCCGCCAGGGGTCCTGCAGGAGTAGCGTGGTGGCATGACCGAGCAACAGCCCTACGCGATAGTGCAAAGCCATGATGATTTCGAGGTACGCCGGTATCCCGAGCACATGTTGGCGGAGGTCATCACGGAGGGCACCTTTGAGGAAGCCGGCAACCGGGCGTTCCGCTGCCTGTTTGCTTACATCAGTGGAGAGAACCGTGCGAGCCGGAAGGTTTCGATGACAGCACCGGTGGTTCAGGATGACGCCGCAGAAAAGATCTCGATGACGGCACCGGTCGTGCAGCAGGGGAACGGGGAACCAGGCGATGACCATGGCACATCGAGTTTCCGGGTGGCTTTTGTCTTGCCTGAAGGCTTCACCCTCGAGAACGCCCCGGAGCCCACCAACCCGAAAGTCCAGTTGCGAGTGGTGCCCGAGAGCCTTGCTGCGGTCATCAGCTTCGGTGGGCGCTGGAGCTCGGCAAGCTACCAGAAGCACCTTCAGACACTCAGGATCGCCGTGAGGTCCGAAGAACTCGTTACCGTGGGGACACCGCGTTTTGCAAGGTTTGATCCGCCATTCAAACCGTGGTTCCTCCGGCACAATGAGATATTGCTCGATCTTAGGGATCCCGCCTGACTTCGTCTTGGTGCCGGAAGCGCACGCGGGTGGTCGTATCGAGACGGTGCAACCGCGCACCTGGTCTCCGTTCCTTCGGCCAGCGCCTCCGCAGGCGCCGCGTTCATCGGCCGACACAGGCACCCGTCACTCCCTGGTGCCATGGGGACCCGGGCCCGCGCCAAAACGGGCGCTCCCCGGTCGCGCTTACGTGCCGGGCGCACCGGAGTCAACCGGTCGAATAGCAGCGGTAACAATCGGGCCGCTCCCCGCTCCGCCAAGGCACTGTGAAGACACTCATCGCCGGTGAACATCCACCATCCGGAAACTCGAGCGGAACCGGCGGAAGCATCCGGGGGGAGGTCTCCAGAAAATCATACGGACTCATGTCAACGTCGGTTTATGTAGAGTACGTGCCAACATCTGCACTGGGCGCTTCTGCGCAACCGGAGAACGCTTGCGCCGCCGCCGGGGCCCCGCGAATCCATGGTTCAACCCCAAACCGCACAATAGTGACGTTCGTCACGAAGCACGAGGTGTGTGCACCCTCAGCGGAAGCACAGTAGGTTGGCTGGACTTGAAGAATGGACATGGTGGATCCGAAGTGGTTGGTCCGCGGCACTGCCGCGTACCAGCCAGGGGGATTGGTGCCCACCTTGCTGCAGGGCGTTTCGGGAGCTTCCCTCTGGGGTTCGGGCTTTGGGGTCCCTGCACACGGTTTGGGTCTTCTCTGCAGGCTTCCGCCTCGTCCCGAGGTAAGGAGCAAGACGATGCCCGAACGTGCCACGGACGCCAGCAAAGAAGTTGTTCAGCCGGCCAAGACCAACAAGACGTTGGCGGCCAAGTCCGCTGCTATGAAGGAGCCTGCGGGCAAGAAACCTGAGCCGGCCAAAACCGCGAAGGGCAAGAAAACCGCCACGGCAAGCACGCCCAAGGCTAAGGCGCCAGCCCCGCGGAAATCGGTCCCCGCCACGACGGCACCGAAATCCAAGACGGCGGCGGCCGCAACCAAACCTGCCGAGGCGAAGAAGACCGCAGCCCCCACCTCTCCCGAAACGATGGCAGCACCGGCGTCGACGCCCTCGGTGGCTCCCGATCCCACGGCGACCGAACCGGCCGCCACCGAACCGGTCATGCCGCGCGCTACACCCACAGGCCCGGAAGCACCCGAGGCCACCATCGGCACGGATGCCGCCTTCGCCACCGAAGCCCCGCCCACGGCGGTGCAGCACACGGTGCGTAACATCTCCGAGCTGCGCCATTTCTTCCGCACCAACAACGTGCCGATCTTCTTCATTGGCGCCACCCCGTTCAACTTGCTGGGGCTTGACCGTTGGGTACGAAACTTCTCCTACATCAGCTACTACGACTCCTGGGACGGGGCGCACCCGCGCGTCTTCACCCCGGTCAACAAGCCCTACGTGGAATTCGAGTCCGGCGAGGACATCAACAACTGGCTGCTGCTCAATGCCGAGGTCAGGGCACGGATGAACCTGAACGTGCGCCCGGGGGTGCGACCCAAGGTCGCCATGGTCTTCTTCAACGAGGAGACCGAACGCATCTGCCGCGAGCTGGGCTACGACCTGATCCTGCCGGCCGCGGAACTGCGCCACCGCCTCGATTCAAAGATGGTCACCACCAAGCTCGGAAACGATTTCGGGGTCCCCAGCGTTCCGAACGTGCTCAGCAAGGGAAGCACGTACGCCGCGCTGCGCGCCGATGCCGATGCGGCGTCCCTGGGTAAAAACCTGGTTGTCCAAACCCCCTACGGAGACTCGGGCAAGACCACCTTCTTCATCTCCAACGAAGCGGAATGGGACAACCACTGCGAAGACATCATCGGCGATGACATCAAGGTGATGCGCAGGATCAAGAACTTGCCGGTGGCCGTCGAGGCCGTACTGACACGCTCCGGTACCCTCGTCGGGCCGTTCCTCACCGAGCTGGCCGGATACAGCGAACTCACTCCGTACCCCGGAGGTTGGTGCGGCAACGAGATGCACCCTGAGGTGCTCTCGGCAACCCAGCGCACCCGGGCCATGGAGCTGGTCAAGGCCATGGGCGACGGACTCTCCTCCGAGGGCTACCGCGGGTTCTTCGAGGTCGATGTGCTGGTGGACCTGGACACCGACGAGGTCTACCTGGGCGAGCTTAACCCGAGGATTTCCGGCGCCTCGGCCATCACCAACGTGACCGCCGGAGCCTATGCGGATGTCCCGCTTTTCCTGTTCCACCTGCTTGAGTACATGGACGTGGAATTCGAGCTGGATATCGACGAGATCACCGAACGCTGGGAAGCGCTCTCCGGTGCCGATGTGTGGAGCCAGATGATCATCAAGGAAAACTCCGACGTCGTCCAGCAGCTCACCCAAACCCCCGCCACGGGCCAGTACTACCTCGATTCCAGCGGGGCGATGGTCTTCAACCGGGCCGCGCTTGACTGGCATATGCTGCAGAACGAGTCCGAGGCGTTCTTCCTGCGCATCCACGGCCCCGGAGACTACCGGTGGCACGGTTCGGACCTGGGGGTGCTGGTCACCAAGGGCAGGTTGCAGGTCGAGGAGGGTGGGGTCTCCAAGCTCAATATCCGGGCCAAGCACTTCATCGACTGCCTGCGCGCCGGATTCGACGGGGTGCCCCTGGACGAGGACGGGCTGGCGATCTTTACCCCGGGGCCGGGAGTGAAGTCGCAGTGGTAGTGTCCCGATAGGAACACGCCGCATGTCTTTGTGCGGCAATTGAAAGGAATGATCGTGGACATCGCAAACGTAGGTTGCACGCCACCGGCCGTGGATCTGCCAGCAGTCGGGGCCCCCGCCATGGACGTGCCGGCCATGGGTATCCCGGCGGCCGGGGACATGCCCCCGACGGGCATACCCCCGGTTGCCGGGATCTTCCCGGCGGGCACGCCGTCAGTTGATACGAAGAACTGGCAACTGCCCGAGAACCTGCGCTGGTCCTTCCAGCACATCGCCGATTTCCTTCCCACCGCGGCGATCTGGCGCGGGGTCGGACCAACGGCGGTGCTGCCCTCGACCCCCACGGATCTGGACAGCGTCATGGTGCCCTCGGGTTCCCTCCACGATCCACCGACCAACGTGGGATCGATCATGGCATCCACGGACACCGACGGCTGGATGCTGATGCACCGTGGCCAGGTGCTCGCCGAGCAGTACTTCGAGGGAATGTCCCCCGCGTCCTCGCACCTGTTGATGTCCGTGAGCAAGTCGCTGGTCGGAGCCGTCTGCGGGGCCATGTTCGATGCGGGGATACTCGATCCCTCGGCCCCGCTCACCGCCTACATCCCCGCGTTGGCGGACACCGGCTACGGAGGGGCCTCGGTTCGCGATCTGCTTGACATGCGCTCGGGCATCGCGTTCTCCGAGGACTACCTCGACCCCCGTGCCGAGGTAAGGATGCTTGAGGAAGCCATCGGATGGGCGCCGGCGGCGACCTCCGGGCCCACCGGCATGTATCCCTTCTTGATGACGCTGGCGCAAAAAAGCGCCCACAGCGGGGTCTTCGAATACCGTTCTTGCGAGACCGACATGCTGGGCTGGATCTGCGAGGCAGCAGCGGGGGCCACCATGCCCACCTTAATGTCCCACCTCTTGTGGTCAAAGCTCGGTGCCGAGGCCGACGCAGTCATCGGGGTCGACCAGTACGGCACCGGGATGTTCGATGGCGGGATCAACGCAACGATGCGCGACATGGCACGCTTCGGTTCGCTCTTCCTCGGTGACGGCACCTCGCTGACCGGAGAGCGGGTCCTCTCCCCCGCATGGATCGAGCAGACACTGGCCGGAGCGCCGGACTCCCGTGCCGCCTTCGCCGCAAGCCCCGGGGACAACCGGATGCCCGGCGGGATGTACCGGAACCAGATGTGGTTCCCCTACGAGGGCAACGACGTGGTTCTGTGCCTGGGGATCCACGGGCAGATGATCTACATCAACCGGCCCGCGCAGGTGGTGGGCGTGAAGCTTTCCAGCTGGCCGTTGCCGCAGGACGCCGCAAAGCTCTTCGGCACGCTGCGGGCCTTCGATGCGATGGTCCGGACCATGTCATGACCGGTTGTCCTGCCATGGCGATTCACACCTTTTCCCGGCTCGCGGGTTCAACGCGCCCGCGCCACCTACGAAGGACGGCGATATGAAGACCCCCACCACGGCGTTCAACGACGCCAGTCACTCGACGCCCAGCAATGTGTGGAGGCTGCGCACCGACGCATGGGAATACCTCGGCTTTGCAGCAAAGCAGCTTTCCTGCGCCCTGGATGTGGATCTGGACCGGAAGGGCCTGCGCACCGAGGTCGGCCGCCAGCTGGGCATCCTTGAATCCATCGAAGCCTATTGGGCCGTGCCGGGAGAAGCCCACGTGCGCGGCCTGCGCCGGGAATTCGAGAATTCCGGATACGCAGCTGCCCTTGCCATGATCGAACCGGTCACCCGCGGATTCGCCCACTTCGCTGCGGACCTCAGCGAAAGCGGTCAGCAAGCCACCGAGCATGGCTATCACAGCGATGACCCCCAGTCTTCGCACAGCATCGTGAACGATCCGCGGTCCCGCTTCGAGGTCCTGGTCATCGATGACGTCTCCGAGACGGTACGCGAGGAATTCATCGCCGAGATGAGGCGCCAGCGACGGCACACCGACGAATTTGTCTACGACGTCAACGTCGTGCCCAGCTTCGAGGACGCAATGGTCGCTGTGCTGCTGAACCCCACGATCCAGGCATGCATCCTGCGCCCCGGGTTCACGGTACCCGCCGCGCACACCCTGGGAACGGATCTGCGCACGTTCCTTGATTCCCACATCGCACCGGACATCGGCACCTATACGCCCAAGCGGCGCATCCTCCACCTGGCTGACAAGCTCAAGTCCCTGCGCCCGGAACTGGATCTCTACCTGGTGGCTGATGTTTCCATCGAAGAACTGGCCACCTTGGTCGAGAGGCGGTTTGCCAGGCTCTTCCGCCGTCAGGAGTCCATGGAGCTGCACCTCTCGCTGCTCAAGGGACTCTCCGACCGCTTCGAAACCCCGTTCTTCGATGCCGTGCAGCAGCACAGCCGCAAACCAGCCGCGGTGTTCCATGCACTTCCGATTTCCCGCGGCGGGTCCGTATCGAGTTCCCGCTGGATCACCGACATGGGCGAGTTCTACGGCATGAACCTGCTCCACGCCGAAACCTCCGCGACATCCGGCGGGCTCGATTCCCTGCTGGAGCCCATCGGTTCCATCAGGGAAGCCCAGGAGCTGGCCGCCCGTGCCTTCGGTGCCCGGCGGTCCTATTTCGTCACCAACGGCACTTCCACTGCCAACAAGATCGTGCACCAGTCCATCCTGGCCCCCGGCGACGTGGTCCTGGTTGACCGCAATTGCCACAAATCCCACCACTACGCCCTGATGCTCGCCGGGGCACGGGTCGCCTACATGGAGGCCTACCCGCTGGATGAGTTCTCCTTCTACGGTGCAGTGTCCCTGAAGACCATCAAGTCAATGCTGCTGGACTACCGTCGAGCCGGGCGGCTTGACGAGGTCAAGATGATCACATTGACCAACTGCACCTTCGACGGGATCGTCTACGACGTCGAACGCGTGATGGAGGAGTGCCTGGCCATCAAGCCGGACCTTGTCTTCCTCTGGGACGAGGCATGGTTCGCCTTTGCGCGCTTCCACCACATCTACCGCCAACGCACGGCAATGGCGGCTGCCACCGCTTTGACGATCAAGTTCAAGGACCCCGCCTACCTGGCACGCGTGCGCAAGCAACGCGCCACGCTCTTCGATACGAAGACCGGCCAGCCTGTTGATGACGCCACCTGGCTCGCTACCCGCCTGTTGCCGGACCCCGACATCGTCCGGCTGCGCGTCTATGCCACGCAGTCCACGCACAAGACCCTTACCGCACTGCGCCAGGGATCGATGATCCACATACACGACCAGGACTTTGCCCACCACAACGGGGAATCCTTCCGCGAGGCCTACATGACCCACACCTCGACCTCCCCCAACTACCAGATCCTGGCCTCGCTGGACATCGGACGGCGCCAGGCGGAGCTGGAGGGCTACGAGCTCGTCCAGCGCCAGGCCTACCTTGCCCTTTCGGTGGCCCAAGCCATCGGTCGGCACCGGTTGCTCAAGAAGTACTTCCACGTCTTGGACACCCACGAGCTCATCCCGGCCCAGTTTCGCGAAACCACCAGGCCGATGCCGTTGCGTGACGGGCTCTCGGCCATGGACGAGGCCTGGAGCACCGACGAATTCGTTGTCGACCCCAGCCGGCTGACCTTGCACATCGGCCAGACGGGCGTGGACGGGGACACCTTCAAGCACAAGTACCTGATGGACTTGCACGGCATCCAGGTCAACAAGACCAGCCGGAACACCGTGCTGTTCATGACCAACATCGGCACCTCGCGCAGCGCCGTCGCCTACCTCATCGACGTGCTGGTCAAGCTGGCCGAGCACTTCGAGCGCAAGCGCGAGGACATGGGCCCGCGCGCCCTGCAGGCTCACCAACGCACGGTGTCGGGACTTGTTGGCACTCCCCCGCCAATGCCGGACTTCAGCAGTTTCGCCCAGCGTTTCAAAAACGACGACGACACCGTCGACGGGGACATCCGCGGCGCGTATTTCACCTCGTACAAGACGAGCAACTGCGACTACCTGATGCCGAACGAGCTGGCCAAGCGGGTGGCAGCCGGGAACGAGGTGGTCTCCGCCGGGTTCGTCACGCCCTACCCGCCGGGCTTCCCGGTGCTGGTCCCCGGGCAGGTCTTCACCAAGGAGATCCTGGATTTCATGGCGGCGCTGGACACCCGCGAGATCCACGGTTTTGACCCAAACCTGGGATACCGCATCCTCAACACGGCCCCGGATCACTAGACCGGGGCACCCCGAAACACCGAGTCGATACCGTCCGGCTCAGGGACGCAGCTCGTGTTCCCCGATCTCATCGGGCACCCAGTTGCGCCCGTCCCACAGCGCGTTGGCCGCCAGCGGCAATTGGTGCGAGGCGCTCTCCACGATGTGCATGAGGTAACCCGCCGTGTTGGGAAACGCGACGAGGTCACCCGGTGCCGCACCGTACGGGAAATCGAACCTGCGGCGCAAGATCAGCTCCTCCTCGATGCAGTAGGCGCCAACCAGGAACCCGCGAAAAGGCGTCCGCGGGGTCCGGGGTTCGGCACCCTGGATGAGGATCGGGTCAAGCAGGAAATCGGCGGAGGTGGACCGGCACTGGGTCCTGTTCATGTGCAGGCCCGCCAGCGGCACCCCGTCGCTGCGTTCCTTCACGAAGGCGACCTTGGCCAGGCTCAGCCCGCACCCGTCGAGCAGCGAACGCCCCGGTTCGCAGCGCAGTTGCAGGTTCCGTGCCGCCAGCTGCTCGGCGATGCTGCCTTGGGCCTTGTCAGGGCGTGCGCCAAGGATAGTTTCGAGCCATTGGCCACCAACCGGGCGCTGGTGGTAAGGATAGACATCCTTGCTTGGCCCGGGCCCGGTGGCCCCCAGCGAATCGGACTTCCAGGTGATTTCCTCGCTGCCGACAGGTTGCCCGGCGAGCGCCTCCCAGAAGTGTTCCCATTGCCCGGCATCATCGAGGTAGGACATCGGGATGCCGCCGCCCATGTCAATGAAACCCGGCGACTGCCCAATCCCCGTCAAGGCATCAACTAGCCGAACAGACTCGGCCAGGATGAGTGCCCGGCCTTGCGCGCTGTAGCCGTTGAGGTGGAAGTGGATCCCGGCAACTTCCAGCCCCGCCGGTTCCGCCAGTCCGCCCAGGAACTCAAGCCAAGCCGCGGCCCGCAGGCCGAAGCGCGTGGGTGGCAGCCCGGGGTTACCCGAGGCAAGGCGCAGCGCGACGCATGGTTTCAGCCCGGCCGCACCGGCCATTTCCAGCAGGTCCGCTGCCTCGTCGAGGTTGTCCAACGACACCACAACCTGGTTCTCCAGCGCCAGGCGCAGCAGCGCAGCGGACTTGACGGCCGCGGTAACGATGATCCGCCCGGGGTCAACGCCGCGGCGCAGGCATTGGTCCAGTTCGTTCAAGCTGGCCACGTCCAGCCCGCAATCGGCTCTCACCGCGGCATCGATGGCGCCGATTGTCTTGTTGGCCTTGCGCGCCAGGTACACCTGGAGAGCCACCGAGTGCTTGGCAGCTGCCGTGCGCAGCTCCTGGGCATTGCGTCCCAACGCGGAGAAGTCGTGGAGGTTCACCGGGGAACCAAAGCGCTCCACAAGCTCGCCGCAGGCAACGGTATCGGCCAGCAGCCGCTCCATCCAGGGTTCAAGGCGTGCGGTGAGCGGTGGATTGCCGTGCATCAGGGGATTCATGTTCTCTCTCCAAGGTGTTGGGCATGCAGAAGGCGGCGATGCGTTGGGCCCAGAGGCGGGGCTCGTCATGCAACGCCCGGTTCAAGGTGTCGTGGCCCAGTGTGGGTCCTTCGGTGGGCCGTCCCAGCGCCCACAGGGATTCGTTGCGGTTGCCGCCTTCATCGATGCAGCTCCCGTCTGGATCCGTCAGCAGTCCGCGTTCGGCCTCGCGCACCATGACCTCGCCGGCGGACAGAAGGCCTGCCATGAGCGAGGACATGGGCCGGCCGGCCGGCGCCGGGGCGGCCAAGACTCCCGACGGAGGTGTCACCGCATCAACAAGGATCGTGTCCGCCGGAAGCATCGCAGGGAACGGGCCCTGTTGAAGCAGTCCGTTATCGAAGAGCGCCAGCAGCTTCAGCGCCGTGCGTTCGGGAGGACCGAAGGCCAGACGCTCAAGCGACTTGGACACGCGCCCGAATTCACGGCACGCCGCTGGCTTCCAATACACCCGGGAGACCGCCTGGACCATCTCGGGGTACAGGCCGGACCACACCCGTGCCCACAGCCATTCCGTACCCGGCACCGCGTTGCCCCGGTTCACTTCGATGCTCCGGCGGATGTGTTCGGCGCTCGATCCGGTGTCGGGGCCGTGGGTCCCACGCCCGGTAAGGGCGGTGCGCCAGAACCCAAGTGGCGTGGTTGGAGCACCGCACATCCTCGCGCATTCACCGGCACAAGCCAGCAGGATCCGCCACAGCCCGGCGTAACCGGCTCCGGGCCCCGACGGGCGAGCCGCCAGATCCCTGCCCCATTGCCGGACCTCTCCGCGGTACTCTTCGAGGCACGTGCCGATCCATGCGGGCACCTGCCCCGGCTTGGGGTCCATGGGCAAGGTGCTCCGTGAGGCCATGGTGATCCTTGCTGGTTCCCTGCCGGAAGGAACATATTCCAGCCACGGACCCCCCGCACCCTCGAGCTCTTTCCACCGGCCGTCGCGACCCTCGGTCAAGAGCAGCACCGCATCGTAGGCGGTCAAGGCCGCACCGCGGATGAGGACATCACTTCCCTCAGGGAGCTTCTCCTCTCCCAACGACGCGTACCGGGCGATCAACGGGATCTTGTTGCACGCGGGGCCGCGGGGTGTTCCCGAGCCTTCGTCGGGCAGCCCATGACCGGTTGCCAGCACCACCTGGTCGTAGTACCCGGACCCGGCATCGCTGGAGACCTCCCATTGGTCCCCGGTGCGCACCACATCCGTGACCCGGGCCGGAACATGGACCAGGGAGAACCCGGCGGATTCCGCCAGAAGCCCGAACTGCGCGGACAGGTACCTACCAACCACGGCCCGGGGCGGATACTGCTCGGTGGAATACCGCGGTTCCGTCCGCGCCAACCAGTCGGCGAAGGACTCGGAGCCGGGCAAGGACGCCGCGGAGGCGTCAACGATGCGCGCTGAAACATTGAGCCGCAGTTCAGGAGGCTGGCCCGCCTGCCAGACCCTGCCGGCACCGGGCGGATAGGGGTCGAATACCTCGACGCGCAGGTCCCCGGCCGAGGATGCCGGATACCGCTCATGGAGTTCAAGCAGGGCAAACAGTGCCTTGGGTCCCGCCCCCACGAAGGCTATGCGCCTCATCTCGGACTGGTGTCCTGCATCCGGGTCGTGGTCCCTGAATCCGCTTCGGCTTCGGCTTCGAGGTTCTCGCGCACCCAGTCATCGTTGTACACGGTGTGCAGGTAGGGCACGCCCGAGTCATGGACCAGGAATCCAATGCGCGAGCCCATTTCCAGTCCCGGCAGCAGCTGCTCCATCGCCGCGACAATAGCGCCCGTCGAGGCACCCGCCAGTATCCCTTCGCGCTTGGCAAGCTTTCGGCACCCGCGGACCATGTCGATTTCCTTGATCCGGCACACCACGTCGGGATCGGCCTGCAACGCCAGCTCCGGGATGATTCCCGCGCCGAGCCCGGGGAAGCGCCGAAGCCCCGGTTCACCGCCGAAGAGCACCGACCCAAGTGCATCCACAGCCACCAGCTTGGTCTGTTTGTGGTGTTGGCGCAGATATCGCTGGCAGCCCAGAAGTGTTCCGGTGGTGCTGGTCGCCACGAACAACATGTCCAACCGTCCGTCCACGGCATCCATGATTTCCGGCATCGTGGTGGTGAAATGCGCATCGGGGTTGTCCGGGGACCCGTATTGGTTGGTTGTCACCGCTCCTGGGTTCTCGACCAGCAACCGTTGCACCCTTTCCCGCCGGGCCGCCAACCGGTTGCCGTCCGGCGGAGTAGGCACCATATCGATGCTTGCCCCGTAGGCGCCCATGACCTCGATCGCCGATCGGTTCGCCGCCTCGTCGACAACGGCAACAAACCCGATCCCGCGGACAGCCGTTTGGCGAGCCAGTGCGATGCCCAGGTTCCCGGAGGTCGATTCCACGATCATCCCGCCGGGCGCAAGGCGCCCCGACGCCAGCAGCGCCTCAATGAGGCTGTTGGCTGTGCGTTCCTTGGTGCTGCCCGAAAGCTGGAGCAGGTCAAGCTTGGCAAAGACCTCGAGGCCGGGATTCTCGAAGAGGCGCTGCAGCTTCACCATCGGGGATTGGAAAGGACTCAATGTTCCAACGGTGTACATGTTCGCTCCTCGAGCATTTTTGGATCGCTCCAACCGGCTGCGCCACCGCGGGCCGGATGGCGGCCATTGGATACTCGGTGTGCGCAACACCGATTACCAATCGCTGACCGGTCCCTGACCACGGGCAACCGCTGAAATCAGTCTAGGATCGAGGGCGAGTTCTGGAAAGGGCCAAGCGAAAACTCGCTCATCGGGGCGGGAGCGGTTGAATCACTGCGCGCTTCCGGCCGTCCGCAAGACCGTTCCTGCTGCGTTCCGCCCGCGGATTCGCGGGCCGGGAAGCCTCGACACCAAAGAGTTCGCTCGCGGTGTGGGCAACTTTGAGCAGCATGGACGTCGAGGCCGCTTCCTCCATCGCGGAATCGGATCCCAGCATCCGTCAGCCTTGGTACGGACCGTGGTCAACGGGCCCGCCATGGACGCGCATCCATCCATGAGGTGTTGGTGCCGCACCGGACCATCAGTAACCTTGGGCAAGCCCTTCCATTTTGTTCTGTTCCTGGAGCTGGACAGATCCCGTTTCGCGGAAGTGTTTTCGTTTTTGCAGTAACGGTCGTGGTGCAGCGGACAGTATCAGCAGGTTTTCGAGTTCCTTGGCATCGCCAATGACCACGGTGATTGCAAAGCGGCGCACGATCTCCTCGCGAGGCACGTTGCCACAGTTGGGTTCGGTGTGGACCTGCATGGCGCCAGGGTGTGGTTCTTGGGAGGTCCTCCCATTTCTCCTGGTGCATAAAGGTCGGGCAAACGAAATCTACCTTCATCCCCGGCATCGGCGCGGGGGTCCGGCCGTGCTCGTTGGCGGGAAGAGGTACCTGCCCACCTTCCGCGGAGATCGGGGCACAGGTACCGTCTTTTCCGTCATTTACATCTATCCCCGATCACGGATCAATGATCGTGGGGCACTTCACCGATCGCGTTGAGGGCAAGTGTGGAGTGCGCGTAGGCGCCACCTGCCCGCATCTCGGCCGCCACCCAGATGGCCTCCATGATTTCCTCGGCACTGGCGCCCTTGCGCTTGGCCAGTTTGCTGTGGCCGTTGATGCAGTAGGGGCACTGGGTCACGTGGGCGACCGCGACGGCTATCAACTGCTTGGTTTTCTCATCCAGGGCGCCCTCGGCGAAGACCGCCTTGCTGAAGGCTTCGAAGGCCTCCGTTGCGCTGGGCGTCAGTTCCTTTCGTCGACGCGCCACCTCCGGGGTGGCCTTCGGGTAGAGGTCCTCTGACATCGGCTTGTCCTTTCATCTGTGCGGTCGACGGCGGAAAATCCGGAACCCTTCAGCCCCGTTTCCACGGGCCAAGTGACCGCGGGCGCCGCGGGTATGCGGCGGTTACCCCCACTGTAGGGAGTTGGCCCATACAAAGTCACTGGTTATCGGCCAGCCGGCATCGCTGGGACGGCTCAACGCACGGCACTGCCCGTGCGAGGGAAACGACCGGATTCCAAGCCCCGGACCGGGCATTGGCCGCCCACCGCCCGGGGTATCCACGGAGGCCGCGGCAGCACCGCACAGGCGCACGGCCTTCGACGTCAAGGCCTCCACCGGAGTCGGGAACAGCTCGCGGGATGCTATACCCCGGCATGCTCACGCAGGTACGCTTCGAGGACGAGCAAAGGGACGAGAGAGGTGCACCATGGTGTTCAGTGTGTGGGTCCGTCGGGTCCAGGAAGAACCGAGCCACAACGACGGAACCCGGGTCCTCGTGGACCGGATCTGGCCCCGTGGCGTCAAGAAGTCTGACGCCGCCCTTGATGATTGGAACAGAGACGTCGCCCCGTCGACCGAATTGCGCAAGTGGTACGGCCACGACCCGGAAAAATTCGACGAGTTCTCCAAGCGGTACCATTCCGAGCTCGATACCGCGGCAGGGCGTGAAGCGTTGCAGAGACTCCGTGACAGCGTGCGCGGCAAACGACTGACGTTGCTCTCAGCCACCAAGGACATCGACCACAGCCAAGCAGCCGTGCTGGCCAAGATGCTTGACGGCTCCTGAGCGCTATTGGCCACCTGGTCCAATGGCGGCGGGTGATTGAACCGCGTATTCCTGCAGATCCGCGGCTACGGTGCAGCAGGGGCTTCCGGCACGGGGGCCTGTTGCAGCGGCTCTGGTGCTTGCTGCTGCGGCTCTGGTGCTTGTTGCTGCGGTTCTGGTGCTTGCTGCTGCGGCTCAGGGGTCTGTTGCTGCTCAGGTTCCTGCTCCTGAGGCGCCGGCTCGTTGCTCTGCTGGGGCTTTTTTTCTTCTTGCGGAGGCTGTTCCTTGTCCGGAACCCCGTCCTTCTCCGGGTCGCTGGTGCCGGAGTCTTCGGAATCATCGGTGGCGGAGTCGTCCGGGTCGCTAGGGGAAAGGCTGACCCCGGGGATCGATGTTCCACCCGTTCCGTTGGTGCCTCCGGTAAAGGAAGATACTGCCCGCCCGGTCGTCAACTCAAACACGAGAATCAGGGCCATCACGACGGCGAACAGCGCAGCGGTTACACCTATGATCCGCTTCCACGGCAGTCCGCGCAGGATCCCACGCTTAGCCATGTTCGGTGGTTTTATCGGTTCGGCGGTGAGCGTGCTTACGCGCGATGCATTGACCGTGCCCACCGGGTTTGCCTCGGTGGATGCGGGGTTCTGGGGGGTGTTGCTTGGAGACCCGGCCTTGCGTGCGTTACCGAAGCGTTCTCCGACATGGGTCTTGGTGCGTTGCATTGATTGGGCGTATATCGAACCACCGACGGTGATCGTCAAGCTACCAAGTGCGGCACCGATCAGCGTGCCACCGACACCGAGCGTGGACAGCAAAACAGCCGAGGTCACCGCTCCCAACGCCGACCCGGCTGCAGGGATCCAACTGATCTCAAGTTTTCGTTTACTCATTAGTGTCATTGTCCCTCGCTTTGCTCCCGCGCTCAAATCGCAGCAGTGTTCATCCTTCACCCAATGCTGCCTTCCACCGACCAGGACGCACACCAAGCTCCAAAGCGTTGATTCCAGGCTGGATCCTGAGCGTCACGAAGCCTGTTCGAACCAGCGCGTCGGTGATTGGACTTAGCTGCACAACCAAACCCAATCGGTACAACCATGCCCGGCCGCGCGGCGCCGAGACTCCACAGGCATGGGTTTGTCTTGGAAACATGTACCTATTTCGAGCCACGATTCTCTCGGTCCACGGAGAGATCCAGCGCGCATGGCTTAACACGTCGGATGCATTCCGGACCGGGAAACCCGGATGGAAGGAAACCCTCTTCATTGACGGCTACTTTTCCGATTTACTCGTAACCTTTGGAGGAAATATTGATTTGACCTGATAACTTGATTCCATCTATGACCGGCATCACTCTGGTCACCATCGCAAACCTGTGTCGCTTCACTCGCACCAGCGGACACAGCCGGGCTGCTTCTGAGACAGCCGTCCGCGGCGACTCAACAAGGAGGGGAGAGCCTCATGGGTTCCCTGATTCTCATGATCATCGGCCTGGCCGTCATGGCGGCCGGCTATTCGTTCTATTCGAAGTATCTCGCACGCAGGGTTTACAAACTCAACGAGAGTTTTGTGACTCCCGCGCACGAACTCAAGGACGGCGTGGACTTCGTGCCCACGAACAAGTTCATCTTGTGGGGCCATCACTTCACCTCGGTCGCCGGCGCCGCCCCCATCGTCGGTCCGGCGATTGCCGTGATCTGGGGCTGGCTTCCAGCCCTGCTCTGGGTCACCCTCGGTACGGTGTTCTTCGCCGGGATGCATGACCTTGGCACGCTGTGGGCCTCGACGCGCAACAAGGGACGCTCCATCGGCGCCCTGTCCGCCCGCTACATCGGCAAGCGCGGAGCCAACCTGTTTTTGGTCGTGATTTTCCTTGTCCTGCTGATGGTGATCGCGGCCTTCGCCGTCGTCATCAAGAACCTCCTCATCAGCACCCCGGGTGCGGTCATCCCGGTGTGGGGTGCGATCGTCGTTGCCCTGCTGGTGGGTGTTGCCGTGTACCGGCTGCGCTGGAACCTGCTGCCCGTCACCGTCGTTGGCGTCATCGTACTTTATGCACTCATCGTAGTTGGCGACAAGATGCCGGTGGTCCTGCCCGCATCAACACTCGGCATGACCCCGGCCACCTTCTGGATCGTGGCACTATTCGTTTACGGAGCGATTGCTTCCCTCCTTCCGGTGTGGGTCCTGCTTCAGCCGCGTGACTACATCAACGGCGTTCAGCTCTTTGTCGGTTTGATCCTTCTCTTCGGCTCCGTCTTGCTGGCCACGCTCTTCTCCGCAACGCCACCGAACATCGTCGCTCCGGCCATCAACATGAACGTCCCCGACGGCACGCCAAGCATGATCCCGCTGCTATTCGTGACTATCGCCTGTGGCGCCATTTCCGGTTTCCACGGCATGGTGGCCTCGGGCACCACCTCGAAGCAGCTCGACAAGGAAACGGATGCCCGCTTCGTCGGATACTTCGGTGCCGTCGGCGAAGGACTGCTCTCGCTGGGAACCATTCTCGCGGTTATCGGCGGATTCAAGTCTGTTGCCGAATGGAACGAGATCTACAGCTCGTTCGGCGCAGCCGGAGTCAATGCCTTTGTCGAAGGCGGCGCGAACCTGATGCAGAACGGTATCGGCCTTCCGGCTTCACTCAGCGCCACGGTGCTGGCAACCATGGCCGTGTTGTTTGCAGCAACCACGATGGACACCGGAATGCGGTTGCTGCGCTTTGTGGTCCAGGAAGCCGGCGAGGCCTTCAAGCTCAAGATCGGCAAGTACCCTGCGACCCTGATCGTCGTGGTCCTTGGCCTTGGCCTGACCTTCTCTCAGGGCCTGGGAGGCGAGGGAGGACTGCGCATCTGGCCGTTGTTCGGCACCACGAACCAGCTGATGGCATCGTTGAGCCTGTCGATCATCGCGGTCATATTGATCCGCAAGGGGCGCAACCCCATCGCCGCATTGATTCCGCTGGTGATCATTTTCGTCATGGCCTTCTGGGCGGCCATCGCGCAGCTTGGCAGCTTCATGAACCCAAGCGATCCGGACTGGATGCTCTTCGCACTTGACGCCATCGTCATCGTGGCCAGCGTGTGGGTCGCGATCGAAGCGGTCACCGCCATGCGCAAGGCCAGGAACATGGTTCCCGAAGCCGAGGACGCCGACGTCGAACTATCCAGTGCGCGGGAAGACGCGTAGCTAAATGGAACCATCACTGCCTGAGCAGCGCCGGGAGAAGTTCTCCCGGCGCTGGTCGGCTTTCACCCAAGGCCTGCAGGAGTTCTATGTGGGTCCGTATCGCCAGATGTTCAAACGGGAGCAGCAGGACGAGGACGACTTGTTCATGGTCGTTGTCCTGGGTGAAGCACTCGGCGTGCCCGACCCGGCCGCGTACTACACGGCCGAACTCATGCCCGCCCTCTGGGAGGACTTCCATGCCTGGCACCGCCGCGCCGGAATCCCCCGCTCGCCATTGGACTATATTGGATGCTGCTAACACTCGCGGGTCAACGGAAAGTGCTTTTCGTCGGAGGCAAGGGCGGAGTAGGCAAAACCTCCGTGGCATCGGCGCTGGCCTTGGCCCGCGCCCGGAACGGCGGACGGGTGCTGCTCGTTTCGACAGACCCCGCACACAACCTCGGACATATCTGGGATCGGGCGCTCTCGGATGCTGCCACACGGGTTTTCACGTCGCCAACTGGGTACGTTGATGCTGTTGAGATAGATCCCCAGGCCACCATCGAGCGTCATTTCACGGCCGTCGCGGCCACCATGATGAAGCTCCTTCCCGATCGGCTGCACCGCTCGGCCAAGCAACACCTTGAGCTCGCGAAAACAGCGCCGGGCAGCCATGAATCTGCCGTGCTGGAACGGATCGCCGAGCTCATCGACCATGGCCTCGAGGCCTATGACCTGGTTCTCTTCGACACCGCACCATCGGGCCATACCCTGCACCTGCTCGCCCTGCCGGCAAAGCTGAGCGGGTGGACGGAATCGTTGCTCGCCAGCCGTTCGCGATCGGAGCGGTTCGCTGCCGCGGCCCGTGGGATTGTCGGCCGCGAGGACCAGGAAGCGGCAGCGGACTCCGAACTGCGGCGCACGCTGGTCGCCCGTCGCGACCGCTTCGCCCGGATGCGCCAGATCATCACCGATGGCAGCGACACAAGCTTTGTTGTCGTGACGGTCGCGGAAAGGATGCCCGTCGCTGAATCCCTGGACATCATCAAGCAATTGCACTTCTTGGGGATCGACGTCGCGTCCATCGTCGTCAATCGCCGCTCCCCCGTGGACGCAGGCGCATTCCTCGCCGAACGCCCCGAACGCGAAGATACCTGCCTGTATGAGCTCCACGAGCACCTCGGCACCGTTCCCATGACCGAACTGCCACTGCTGGGTAGAGACATGACCGCCGAAGATGCCCTGGACGAACTCGCCGAGCTGCTCGAAACGACGTAGCGCTGCTGCACACTGCAGCACTCGACGCACGCTCTGCGGTCTGGACTGCGAGGGAATAGTGGCCCACGCTAAGCCGTGGTCCGATCGGTACGGAATTTCGCCCGGAGGAGCAGGCCATAGCCCAACCATCCACGCGAGGCACCCTCGTCGGAAGATGGAGTTTCAGGCGCTTCGAGCGGGGCAACCCCGGAGGGCAACTTGCTCGTGGGCGTTTCGACATCAACCAGTAGCGGTGTGACAAGACTGTTAGCCTCATAGAAATGCGTGCTTCCACGCTGCGCTCCGGAGGAAATGACAAATGACGCAGGACACCAATTACGACAGCTTCGCAGAGGCTTACTCGGCCGAAAATGAAACCAGTCTGATCAATGGATACTACGAACGACCCGCCATGATAAAACTCGCTGGAGATGTCCGTAGCCGCCAAATTCTTGACGCTGGTTGCGGTTCCGGGCCGCTGGCGAAGGCGCTCTGTGATCTCGGTGCCACCGTGACAGGGTTTGACTCCAGTAAAGCCATGATCGACTTGGCGCGGAAAAGACTCGGTGAGGGTGCGCAACTTTTGGTGGCTGATCTAGGCCAGCCGCTTCCGTTCGCCGATGACTCGTTCGATGATGTAGTTGCCTCGTTGGTTTTCCACTATCTAGAAGACTGGCTGGGCTCGCTAAATGAGATACGGCGCGTCCTGCGGCCCGGAGGCCGACTCATCATGTCTGTAAACCATCCGATCCTTTACCCGTGGACAAATCCCGGGGCCGACTACTTCAAGCCCACGAAGTACTCAGATGATCACACCTTCAATGGACAACTAGCTACTCTCACCTATTGGCACCGACCATTGCAGGCCATGACGGAAGCGTTTACCAAGGCAGGGTTCCAGATCGAGGTAGTCAGTGAGCCGCCTTTCTCTGCCGACGCTCCTGCGGAAATCATTCCTCCACAGTTTGAAGGCCGGAAATCGTTCCTGAGCTTTATTTTCTTCGTGTTGCGGGCACAATAACGGCGATTCCCACCCGTTCGCAGGTGAGAACAAAAATCTCCGCTGGGGGCCTGCCGATGGTGGCAACGAACCCAACCTCGTGGCTTTGAAACCTCACATCGGCGGCGCTCAACAAGGGGGATGCCCGCATGACGGTCCGCTGATGTTGGCGCATGAGAGGTCGCCTATCCACGATTGGTGATTCGCATGTAGTAGCTCCTTGGGTCAACCACGCGGAAATCAGTCAAGTTCCATGGGCGCTCGATCGGATCCTCGGCCGGCAGCCAGCCTGCCGAGTAGAACGCGTTCTCGTTCTTCTCGCACGTCGTCGGCGTCCGGCACAAGTTCGACCCCCATGGACGGCAGATTTTCCCCGGTGTCCGGTGACCGTGAGTGCTCTGATATGCCGGTCCGAACACGGTCCCGTCGAAGACTCAGATTCCCCGCGGCGTCATCTCATCGGCCGGTAATCTCGAATCCGAGAACCCGTACATAGGAGTCTGCGGTCACGTCAAGGTCATCGGGGAGGATCTCCCATTGCGAAGTCATCGGAATCCCACCACTATTGCGGGAGACGGTGCCCTAATCCAGAGCCTTTCGCCCCGCAACGGGGACCTCTTTCGCGACTGAAATTCGTTCGGGATATCTCACGGGACCCGGGTGCGGTATCACAACGCCCTGCGATCAGTGCCGCGGACTTCATCGAGTTCCTTTCGGGTCGCCCGCACTGATTGGTATGATCCTGACCATGTCCAGCTCACGATCCATCACGCTTCGTGCCCGTTCCGAAGAGGACTTCGACATGCTGTTCCAACTATCCGGTGACTTATGCACTTGGGAGGAACGGAACGCGGAATCCCCCGCTCCGCTGAATCGGCTCGCCTACAAAGCTCGGCTGGCTCACGCCGAGACCGACGGTTCCGCCAAAAGCGCGTGTTTCGTGATCGACGTCGACGGTACCGCAGTCGGCAGCGTTTCGCTCTTCGATTTCGACGAGCTCGCCCGTCATGCGGAAGTCGGAATCTCTTTGGTCGCCGACGCTCGCGGAAAGGGCATCGGGACGGCCGCCGTTTCGCAGGTTGTCGAGTTCGCCTTCGTGCGCTGCAACTTGCGCCGCGTCCACCTGCAGGTGATTGGGTCGAACCTTGGCGCGATCCGCGCCTATGAGAAGGCGGGCTTCGTGATCGAGGGGCGTCAGCGCCAACACGCATGGGTACGCGGAAAGTATGAGGATATTCTCGTCATGGGGATACTGCGCTCGGAGTAACGAGACTCCCGGGAGACAGCTGCAATCGGTGGTTACGCGTACCCGCAAGATCACCGCTCATTGGACCAATCGGCTGCGCTCGATGAATTGGTCCGGCGGAACGGACCGCGCTGGGCGCTAGTTGGCCAGAGTGCATCGCTCGGCATCTGTGATCAGGCGAATCGTGGGCGCCTGGGTGCTTGTTTCACCGCCCACTGGGCTCCTGGAAAAATTCATCGATTGCCACCCAACCCAAGGGAACGTTTCCAACAGTGGCGGTGGTGTAGGTGCCATTTCTTATCGAATCGTGAGTTCCCCATCGGCTCCCAGAACCTTGGCGTTGCAAAAATCGTCTACGTGGCCGGGAAACATGGCTCTGGCTTCGACAACGACGTTTCCAACGCCAGCATCTGCGGCGCAACCGCCCAAGGTGCAGGCAACCAAAAACACGGCCATGACTCGGATGAAGGAATGACGGTACATAGATTCAGTTTCCCTATGGGATGCTGAACCACCAGGAAGCCATTGGCGGCGGTTCCCTCCCGTGGGAGCCGCATCGGGATGGGTTGCTTGCACGGTGCCGAGAGTCTTGGGTTTGAGGGAACGAGACCGTCAGTGCAACAGCGCCTGGTCTTGACGAACACACTCCACCGCCGTGGTGGACCCTGCCGGTATGGATGACTTCGGCAGATGAGACCTTGCTTGCTCCCTAGGATGATTGATATGTCATTTGAAGATACTGCATTCATGCCGATTGGTGACGATGAGCAACTTCCAAAATGGCCTTCGGACCCAGGCGGCTCATCGCCTGTCGTCACGGCAGTCTGTGCGTGGTGCGATGTCGAACGCAATGGCGAGATGCAAGCAGGACGTAGATACTTCCCAGTGCGGATAGATGAGTTCGTTGAAATGTCCAACGGGGTTCGTATTTCAATTCGGTGGGATCGTGGAGTCACTGTATCTTGGGGTCGAGATGACGGCGGCGATGAGGGGTTGCCCGAAGAAGAGCTTCTCGGGCACCTCGAATGCGGCCTTCTTCCGGACGACGGGGAAACCGAGGATGCCGGAGAGCTACGGTCGTGGCACGAATATGCTCTGCTACTTCGAGCACGCGGGATTTTGGCAACTGCGAAATTTCTCCGAGACCTTCTTTATCTCACCGAACTCTCTTCAGGGCTATCTAGTCTATTGACCTATACCCATAATCCTCCGTCCAGGGATAGAAATGACGGTCCGTGCTGCTGAAGTCCAGCTCGTGCCGCCCACCTACTGAGCCACGAACTCGATACGGGCGGCAAGCTGGCCAACTACCCTGCCCTTCCCGGAACGCGCGTGGATTCTGACAGGCTCCTCGCTGCCGACGGATCGAAGCCACGCCAAACTCCGTGCCGCGTGCCCGACGGGATTAACCGACGGTGGCGCAGCTTCGTCCCCTACTGGCCAGAAACACCACGCCCGTAGAGCGAATGCGAGCGGGCGGCTACCGGATCCAAGGAACAAGACGCCAGCGTTCTTGGGATCCCTCAACTTTCGCGACACACGATTGAGCACGGCTCAGCACTTTCCCGAGAACCTCCCGTTGGTTGGCCCCGGACGTTCACACCGCAGCAACCACCGGCAATGACATCACATAGCAATGATGAAATTCGGACGACTTCGGGAGTGGATCATAGATCTCTTTGGCGTTGCACAGCAGCTCGCGGCCACTGGTTCAGAACAGCAGCTCGCGGCCACTGGTTCAGAACAGCAGCTTGCGCCTTCCGCACTTCGTCGTATCCGGAAGGAATTGCAACTACCAGGCACATCACGTAATCTCTACAGACGGAGAATATAAGCGTGATGCAGCCCACGCCGAGTCGGTTTCGACAATCAAGAAACATGAATTCCAGTCCGACCCCACCAAGCAACGTCGCATCAAGTTGCCCCGCAAACCATAACCACACCAAGAAAGTAGGCCCCATGTCTGCCAAGGTCCTTATTGTCGGAGCCGGCTTTGCCGGCTTGGTTGCCGCTCGCGAGCTGCAAACCGCTGGAGTCGAGGTGGAAATTTTCGAGGCACGCGACCGGATCGGCGGGCGCGCGTGGACCGAGGAACGCATGGGCCACACGTTGGAGATCGGCGCTACCTGGGTGCATTGGATGCAACCGTTTATCTGGACGGAGATTGTCCGCTACGGCCAAGAAATCTTCCCCAGCCCGGACTACGAGCGTGCCTACTGGCTCAGCGGAGGAACGGTCCATGAAGGCACCGAAGCCGACCTCGACGGCAAGCTGCAGCGGCCCCAGGCAAGGGTCTTTGAGAACTCACGCGAGTTCTTCCCCTACCCGCATGAGCCGTTGCATGTTCTCAGTGACGATTATAAGGGTCCATCAGAGCTAGTCGACCGTTTCCGCGAAGCCGACAAGGGCAGCGTGCTCGATGCCTTGCGCAACGGGGACTTCAGCCAGGAAGAGATCGACTTGGCTGACGCATATTGGTCGGCGGGCTACAACGGTCACACCGCCTCAGCCTCACCGCTGATGGCCAAGCACTGGGCGGCCTTGAGCGATCACCGTCTCTCCCTGTTGGATGAGCAAACACTGAAATTCAAGCTCAAGAACGGCATGCGCGGACTCTACGAAGCGATGGCCACGGACCTGTATTGCCCCATCCACCTGAACACGGCCATTGAAGAGATCCAGCATTCGGCCGACGGCGTGCACCTGACGACTACCGATGGCGTGGTTCACCATGGCGCTGCAGCAATCGTCACCGCCCCCTGGGGCGCACTGAAGAACCTAGCCTTCTCCCCCGAGCTTTCGGCCGACCAGCAACGGCTTGTCACCCAAGGGTCGAACTCCACCGGGTTCAAGATCTGGATCAAGGTCAAAGGACACCACAACATCATCGCCACCGCCCCGTCGGGCAACCCGTTAGCCATGATGAAGAGCGAGTACTTCTTGGAAGATGACACAACCATCCTGGTTGGATTCGGACCGGACCACGCCAAGATCGACCTGCACGATGCCGCCGTAGTCCAAGAACTAGTCCAGCGCTGGCGCCCGGACTTGGAAGTCATCGAGACCACGGGACATGACTGGGTCGCAGACAAGTGGAGCGGTCAAACCTGGTCCACCATTGCCTCGGAACAGTTCACCAACGGCTGGCACCATTTCAGCTCCACCGGCACGCGACTTCATTTCGCCGGCGCCGACTGGGCCAAAGGCTGGAACGGCGTCGTTGTCGACGGTGCGATCGAAACAGGGATCACCTCGGCCCGGACAATCCTGCAGGAAATGGGTATCCTGCCCGCCACCCGGAGCTGACCCGCCCTCGGTCCGTCATCCCGCAGTGCGGTTGCCGCACCACACCAGATGGCTTGAACGCAACCAGCCTGGCGGCCCGCCGGATCTTTCCGGCAGGCGGCCAGGCTGGCGCGGCTAAAGCTGCTCGACCACTGCGAGTGCCGAGTGCCATTGCCCCGTCGGCTTCTTTTCGGTGGCCCGAGGGGACATCACCCTGCGCTTATCTCAGAGCGGGGCCGTTTCCCTGCGTTCTTCGGACCCGCTGGCTGCACCTGCCAGAGCAAGCCAGGTCTCCACGACGGTGTCGGGGTTCAGCGAAACGGAGTCGATACCCTCCTCGACCAGCCACTGGGCAAAGTCCCCATGGTCACTGGGACCCTGCCCGCAGATCCCGACGTATTTCCCCCGGGCCTTGGCCGCTTCGATCGCCATGCTCAACAGCTTCTTGACCGCCGGATTTCGTTCGTCAAACCCGTTGGCCACCAAGGCGGAATCGCGGTCAAGACCCAGGGTCAGCTGCGTCATGTCGTTGGAACCAATGGAGAAGCCGTCGAAGTGGTCCAGGAATTCATCGGCCAGCAGCGCGTTGGCCGGCAGCTCGCACATCATGACGACCTCCAGCCCGTTTTCTCCGCGGCGCAACCCGTTTTCCGCAAGCAGGTCGATCACCCCGGCCGCTTCTTCCAAGGTGCGCACAAAGGGAATCATCAGCTTGACGTTTGTCAGGCCCATTTGGTCGCGGACAAAGGACAGCGCCTCGCATTCCAAATCAAAGCAGTCCCGGAACGCTGGATCCAGGTAACGAGAGGCACCGCGGAATCCGATCATCGGGTTTTCTTCATGCGGCTCATAAGCCGACCCGCCCAGCAGGTTGGCATACTCGTTGGACTTGAAGTCCGACATGCGCACGATCACCGGCTTCGGCGCGAACGCGGCCGCAATGGTCGCCACGCCCTCGGCCAGGCGCTTGACGTAGAAGTCGCGGGGGGATTCATAGGCACCAATCAGCTCCCGGATTTCCCCGGCGATCTCGCGCGGCTGGTCATCAATGTTTAACAGCGCCTTGGGGTGGATGCCGATCTGGCGGTTGATGATGAATTCGAGCCGGGCAAGGCCAACCCCGTCGTTGGGAAGCTGGGCAAAAGTAAAGGCCTGCTCCGGTGTGCCGACATTCATCATGACCTTGACCGGCGCCTCTGGCAATTGCGCAATCTCGGTTTCCTCGAGGTCGAAGTCCAGGAGCCCCGCGTAGATGAAACCGGTCTCGCCCTCCGCGCACGAGACCGTCACCTCGGTGCCCTCGGCGATGATCTCGGTGACTCCTCCGGTGCCCACGACGGCGGGAATCCCGAGTTCACGGGCGATGATTGCCGCGTGGCAGGTGCGCCCTCCTCGGTTGGTCACGATGGCCGAGGCCCGCTTCATGATCGGTTCCCAGTCGGGATCGGTCATGTCTGCGACCAGGACATCCCCGGTGGCGAAGGAGGCCATTTGATCGATGGACGAAAGGATCCGCACCCGTCCCGAGCCGATGCGCTGTCCGATGGCGCGGCCCTCGCACAGCACCCGGCCGGTTTCCTTGAGGCGGAACCGGCTCAGGCGTCCGGCACCGCGTCGGGACTGGACGGTCTCCGGGCGTGCTTGCAGGACGTAGATATGTCCGTCGGTCCCGTCCTTGCCCCATTCGATGTCCATCGGACGCCCGTAGTGCGCCTCGATGGCCAGTGCGTGGGATGCAAGGATCTCGACATCCTCGTCGTTGATGCTGAATTGGCTGCGCTGTGCCTCGTCCACCGCAACGAAATCGATGGTCTGCCCGACCTCCTCGTTGGAGGTGTAAATCATCTTCAGTGCCTTTTCCCCCAGTCCCCGCTTGAGGATGGACGGCTTCCCGGCGCGCAGTGCGGGCTTGTACACGTAGAACTCATCCGGGTTCACCGCTCCTTGGACCACTGCCTCGCCCAGTCCGTAGGAGGAGGTGACGAAGACCGCGTCCTGGAACCCGGATTCGGTATCCATGGTGAACATGACCCCGGAGGAACCAATGTCCGAGCGCACCATGCGCTGGACGCCGGCGGAAAGCGCGACCTCGGCGTGCTCGAACTTGTGGTGCACACGGTAGGCAATGGCCCGGTCGTTGTACAGCGAGGCGAAGACGTCCTTGATGGCCAGCAGGATGTTCTCGATGCCGCGGATATTCAAGAAGGTTTCCTGCTGCCCGGCAAAGGAGGCATCAGGCAGGTCTTCGGCCGTCGCACTGGAGCGCACCGCCCATGACAAATCCGTGAAGGAGCCGTGCTTGTCCACCAGTTGCTGGTAGGAGTCGCGGATCTGCGCCTCGAACTCGGGCTGGAACGGGGTTTGGATCATCATCTCGCGGATCTCCTGACCCGCAGCTGCCAGGGCAATGACATCGTCGGTGTCCAGGCCCTCCATCCGCGCAGCGATCCTCACATCCAGTCCGGAACCGGCCAGGAACGTGCGGTAGGCCTGCGCGGTGGTGGCGAATCCGTCCGGCACCCGCACGCCCGCCGTTCTCAGGTTCGTCACCATCTCCCCCAGCGAAGCGTTTTTCCCGCCCACCGTATCCAGGTCACCGAGTCCGATCTCCGAGAACCACAGGATGTCTGTTGCCATGTTCTTTGCTCCTTTGCAAATGCTGACACTAAATCACTTCACCACCCCGGGCCGTGTGCGTGTGCCGGGGTGGTTCTTCTCCACTGTGACAGGTCTGCCCCCGTCGTACCATGTGTCATGGGACACAGGGCCTTGGGGGAAGCCCCGTATTACTGACGCAGGCGCATGCGCTGGAGGATCGTGGCGGCCATCTCCTCCACGGAGACGCTTGCCGAGTTCAGGTACGGGATTCCGTGGGTTCGGTACAGGAGTTCGGCACTGCGCAGCTCAAATCCGCATTGCTGCAGGGAGGCGTAGGCGGAGCCGCGACGACGCTCGGTGCGGATCTGGCTCAGGCGGCTCGGGTTGGAAGTAAGTCCAAAACATTTCTCCGCAAAGGGGCGCAACGGCGCCGGCAGCCCCTCCCGGGTGAAGTCCTCCTCGACCAGCGGGAAGTTCGCCGCGAAGATCCCATGTTGCAGCGCCAGGTACATGGTCGTGGGCGTCTTGCCGCAGCGCGAGGGTGCCACGAGGATGACCTGGGCTTTTTCCAACGCCCGCAGGCTTTGTCCGTCATCGTGTTCCATCGCGTATTCCACGGCCGTCATCCGGGACTTGTACCGTTCCGCGTTGCCCAGCCCGTGCGCCTGCCCGGGCTTGCCGCTGGCCACCTTGCCCAGCGTCCGCTCAAGCTCATCGACGTAGGTTCCGATGAGGTCAACCACCATCGCCTTGCACGTGCCCAGGACCAGCCGGATATCCGGGCCCACCACGGTGGAAAAGACCAGCGGCTCAAGGCCTCGAGCGGCCATCGCGTCGATGGCGGCCACGACCGATTGGGCCTGCTCGACGTTGGTGATGAACGGGATGGTCGTCCGGTGGAAGTTGCCGTCGGGAAACTGCGTCAGCAAGGTGTTGCCCAGGGTTTCCGCGGTGATGCCGGTGCTGTCCGAAAGGAAGTAGACCGGGCGAGAATCGTTCTCTGTCATGCTCGCATTCTCCGCCAGAGGAACGCTTCTGGACCGCCGTTCCCCCAGCGAGTCCGGCTTTGTTACCTGAGCACGTCCGGTTCGCGCCCCCGAGCCCCCTGGCGTAAACGGGAGCCCGGGGGTGCACTGTGGATCTAGCGGCTGGCGATGAAGGCCTGCACGCAGGCCTCGATGTCCTCGGCAGAGTGCGCTGCGGAAAGCTGCACGCGGATGCGCGCCGCACCCTTGGGAACCACCGGGAAGCTGAACGCGGTGACGAAGACGCCGTGCTCGAGCATCTTGTTGGCGACCTCGGAGGCCTTAACGGCATCGCCGAACATCACCGGGATGATCGCATGTTCGCCATCGAGCAGCTCGAAGCCTTCCTCACTCATCCGGGCACGGAAATGTGCGGCATTGGCGAAGAGCTTCTCGCGCAGTTCGCCCGATCCCTCCACAAGCTCCAGGGCCTTGAGCGTGGCGGCGACGATGGCCGGTGCCAGCGAGTTGGAAAACAGGTACGGGCGTGCCTTTTGGCGCAGCATCGCCACGATCTCGCCGCGGGCCGAGACATAGCCGCCCGAGGCCCCGCCGAGCGCCTTGCCGAAGGTGCCGGTGTAGATGTCCACGCGGTCCGAAACCCCTGCGTGTTCCGGGGTGCCGGCACCCGTGGCGCCCATGAAGCCCACGGCGTGGGAGTCATCGACCATCACCAGTGCGCCGTACTCATCGGCCAAATCGCAGATGGCTTCTAGCGGGGCGATGAAGCCGTCCATGGAGAAGATGCCGTCGGTGACGATGACGGTGCGGCGGGCGCCTTGACCGTCGTTCAACGTGGCAACGGCCTTGAGCTGGGTTTCCAGGTCCGCCATGTCTTGGTTCTTGTAGCGGTAGCGTGCTGCCTTGGACAGGCGGATGCCGTCGATGATCGAGGCGTGGTTCAACGCATCGGAGATGATCGCGTCTTGCGCCCCGAAAAGGGATTCGAAGACGCCCCCGTTGGCATCGAAGCAGCTGGAGAACAGGATCGTGTCCTGCGTGCCCAGGAACCTGGAGACCGCGGATTCCAGTTCCAGGTGCGTATCCTGGGTGCCGCAGATGAAGCGGACGCTGGCCATGCCGAAGCCGCGGGTGTCCATGGCGTTCTTGGCGGCGTCGATGATGCGCTCGTCATCGGCCAGGCCCAGGTAGTTGTTGGCGCAGAAGTTCAGCACCTTCTTGGCCTCTGAGCCAAGTTCGCCGGCGGAAATGCGCGCGGACTGGGCGGAATCGATGTGGCGTTCGGACTTGAACAGCCCGTCGGTGCGCAGCTGTGCCAGTTCGGCTGCCAGCTCGTCCTTCATGGTCGTGTACATGTGCTTCTCCTGGGAAGTCGCTAGGGAAATATGGAAAGTGTGCGGGGAGGGTTAGAAGACGGTCCAGTCGAGCACGACCTTGCCGCCGTGGCCCGAGCGGGCGGCCTCGAAGCCGGCTTCCCACTGTGTGGCCGGCAGGTAGTCGGTGACGACCGAGGAAATGCGTTCGCGCAACACCGGGTTGGAGGTGAGCATCGCGCTCATCGCATACCAGGTCTCGAACATCTCGCGCCCGTAGATGCCCTTGAGCGTGAGCATGTGGGTGACGACCTTGCCCCAGTCGATGTCAATGGAGCTCGAGGGAAGCCCGAGCATCGAGATGTGCCCGCCGTGGTTCATATTCTCGATCATTTCCGGCAGTGCGGTTCGGTGGCCGGACATCTCCATGCCGAAGTCGAAGCCCTCGCGCATCCCCAGCTCGCGCTGGGCATCCTTGATGCGGGTCGTGGACACGTCGATGGCCAGGTCCACTCCCATGCCGCGGGCCAGTTCCAGGCGTTGCGGGGAGACATCAGTGATGGCGATCTTGCGTGCCCCGGCATGGCGGGCGACGGCGATGGCCATCAGCCCGATGGGCCCGGCCCCGGTGATCAGTACGTCCTCGCCGACCAGCGGGAAGGACAGCGCGGTATGCACGGCATTGCCGAAGGGATCGAAGATCGCGCCGAGTTCCGGGGTGATCGATTCATCGCGGTGCACCCAGACGTTGGTTTCGGGGATGACGACGTATTCGGCGAAGGCCCCGTCGCGCTGCACGCCGACCGAGACGGTGTTGATGCACATCTGGCGGCGCCCGGCACGGCAGTTGCGGCACATCCCGCAGACCACGTGGCCCTCGCCGGATACCCGGTCACCAACCAACACATCACTCACCTCGTCGCCGATCTCGACGATCTCGCCGTAGAACTCGTGCCCCGGGATCATCGGTGCCTTGATCATCGCCTTGGCCGCGTCGTCGTAGGCCTGGATATGCAGGTCGGTGCCGCAGATCCCGGCGGTCATCACGCGGATCTTCACGTCGCGGTCCCCGGTGACGGGCTCGGGACGGTCAACCAACTCGAATCCGGCGTGCGGCCCGGACTTGTACAGTGCCTTCATCGATGACTCCTCTTTTGCGCCTTTCCGGCGCGCTTTCATGGATGCTTGGCCTCCAGTCTGGCACCTGGCCGCACCCGTGGATACCTTAGAAGATACGCATGTTTCTCAACCAACGATTTAGTATTGACTACATGGATGTCCACCAGCTTCAGATCCTGCGCGAACTCGGCGACCTCGGTTCCGTGAAGGCCGTGGCCAGCGCCATGTTCGTCACGCCCTCTGCCGTTTCCCAGCAGCTTGCCCTGCTCCAACGCAACATCGCGGTGCCATTGACGCGCAAGGAGGGGAGGAACCTGGTGCTCACCGAGGCCGGCGAGGTGCTGGCCGCTGCCGGGGCGAGCGTGATTTCCTCGCTGGCCGCCGCACGTGCGGCCATCGGCGACTTCCAGGAGAGCTCATCTGCACCGGTGACCGTCGCCGGGTTCCACTCGGTGGGCCAGGTGCTCTTCGCTCCGCTGCTGGGCAAGCTTGCGGCCCCAGGCTTCCCCTGCCCGCAATTCTTCGACGAGGACGTCGCCCAACAGGACTTCCCTGCGCTGACCGCCCGCTACGACCTGGTCCTGGCTCATCGGATGGACCACACCCCGGCCTGGCCCTCCGACAAGGTCCTGGTCACCGCTCTGGCCCACGAACCGCTGGACATTGCCTTGCCGGCCAACCACCGGCTTGCCTCACGGACCACGCTTCGCCCGGCGGATGTGGCCAACGAGCGCTGGGTCGTCAGTCGCGAGGGATTCTCCCCCGCCGACGTTCTTGGCTCCATCAGCGCTGTCTCGGGCACCGCACCGAAGATCATCCACCGCATTAACGACTACGCCACCGTTACCGCGCTGGTGGCTGCCGGGGATGTCATCGGCATCGTCCCGCGCTACACTGCCGGGGCAGCCGTGGGCCCGGACGTGGTGCTGCGCGAACTCGAGGGAATCGCCAACCGCCGCCGCATCGACCTGCTGGCACGGCCGGAGTCGATGCACCGGCGCAGCGTGCAGTTGGTGGCCGCCGCCATGGCCGAGGCGATGTCCGAACTGACCGGCGAACCCTAGGAACGCGCCGGATCCACGGCCGAATCCACGACTTGGGCCCGCCATCGCCCATAAAGAGCGGCCAACCGCTCAGCGGTGACGGGATTATTGGCAGCCACCTCGATGGTTCCTACGGGGTCCGGCTCAAAATCGTAGAGCCGCAGTCCCAACCCCGGCTCCGCCTTTTCCACGTCGCGCAATCCCTGGGTGTGCGGGGAATCGGCATCCACCCCTGGAGAGTTTCCACTTCCCGGCACGCACCTCCCACTGGAACCCGTTGTCCCAATGCAACGCATCGTGGGTCCCGGGATCGGTGCCGCGCAGCAAGGGCAACAGGTTCATCCCGTCACTGTGCGCGTAGGCTTCCGGCTGCGTCCCGGCGGCGGCCAGCAGCGTCGGGTACAGATCAAGTGCGGACACCGGCCCATCGAGCAGCTCTCAGGCAGGTATTCCGCCGCCGGGCCAGCGCAACAGGCAAGGAACCCTGATCCCGCCATCCCAGAGCGTGTATTTTGTTCCGCGCAGCGGCGTGTTGTCGGCGAAGTTGCAGTTCGAGCCGCCATTGTCACGCAGGTACACCACCACGGTGTCATCCGCGATGCCTTGTTCCTCGAGGCTTTCAAGCAGCCCAGCGACCTTTCGGTCCATCAACTCGAGCTGGGCCACGTCGTTTTCCCGGTCGTGTTCGAGGTTCGGGCTCACCTGTCCGTCGTACCGCCCCAGATAGTCTTCGCTTCCGTCCCGGTAGTCCGGGTGGGTGGGCAGGTTGCGCTTCTCCAGTTCCTCGGCCGGCAGCTGCCAGCAGAAGTTGTGCACCGCGTTGAAGGCAAGCATCAGGAAGAACGGCTGGCCATCCGCGGCGTTCTCGCTCACGAAGGCCCTGACCCTGACCCCGAGTTCATCGGTGAGGAAACCCTCGAGCTCCACTTCGGTTTCCCCCTCGAGCATGGGCTGTACTGCACTGGTTGTCGCCCCGAATTGGCCATACTCCGCCACTGCTGCGGCGCAGTGGCGCAGGTAGTTGAGCCGGCCTTTCTGCTGTCCGGCCACGCCGTAGTAGGTCGTGTCGAACCCGTGGTGCGGGGGCGCCCCGGCGTCGCCGGCGCCGTCCTGTCCGTAGTGGACCTTGCCCAGGTAGCCGGTGGGCGCAGCCCAGGTCCTTGAAGCGCTCGGCCAACGAGGGCGTGTGCTCGGGGAAACTGCTGTCCCCAAACCGGTGCGCGCCCCAGCGTGCATGGTGCTGCCCGGCGATCAGCACGGCCCGCGAAGGTGAACAGATCGGGGCGGTGACATAGGCTTCGGTGCAGCTCACCCCCTCGTTGGCCAGCCGGTCCAGGCCGGGGGTGGCCAGGTCTGCGTGGATCCCCAGCACGCTGCGGTCGGAGTAGCCGTGGTCGTCGGAGAGGATGAGGATGACGTTGGGGCAATCGTTGGCCATGGGCGTATTCCTTGGATGCGGTGCTGGTCGAAGCGAAGCGGGGCTGCGTTCCCGATCGTCCATCCTACGGCCACCGCCGCCGGCGGTCCGTGCCCGAGGCAGTAGCCCGGGGTCACGGACCGGCGGGTGTGGCTGCCTAGGCGTACACGCGTTCCTGGTTGGCCGCGAAGTAGGCCAGCAGGTCTTCGCCCAGTGCCGGGACGGTCTTGGCCGATCCGTCGGTGCGCAGCGACTCGGTGGCCAGCACGCCGGCGGCAACCGCGGCACGTGCGGCAACCGGGGAGGTCTGTGTTTCCCCGCCCTGCGCGGCGAAACGCAGGAATTCGGCGATCAGCCGCGGATCGGCGCCTCCGTGGCCGCCGTCCGCTGCCTGGATTTCCACCTCGAGGTCCGCCGCCACATAGCCGTCCTGGCTGCGGGTGTTCCACACCTTGATCATGTCCCCGGCATCGTCACCGAAGTTTTCCAACCGTCCGGCGGTGCCGATGACTGTGTAGTTGCGCCAGTAGTCGGGGGTGAAGTGGCACTGCTGGTAGGAGGCCAGCACACCGTTGTCCAGCCTCATCTGCATCATGGAAATATCCTCCACGTCGATCACCGGGTTCAGGTCGCTCTGTTCGGCCGGCGGCCA
The DNA here is from genome assembly GCF_039544305.1 of Paeniglutamicibacter antarcticus. Lineage (NCBI taxonomy): Bacteria > Bacillati > Actinomycetota > Actinomycetes > Micrococcales > Micrococcaceae > Paeniglutamicibacter > Paeniglutamicibacter antarcticus. Next base: position 77,956 of record NZ_BAABLK010000027.1, on the reverse strand, counting down.
GTTATCCAGCGAGAACCAGTCCCCCATGCGCCGATCGGTGTTGTCCCGGCGCGAGGAGACATCCCCGTAGACCGCCAGGTCCCCGACGGCGGAGACGGTTTCGGTGTAGCCACCGGCCAGCCAGTGGATCACGTCGATGTCGTGGGCGCCCTTTTGCAGCAGCAGGCCCGTGGTGTTCTTGCGTTCGGCGTGCCAGTCCTTGAAATAGTAGTCCCCGCCGTTGCCCACGAAATGGCGGCACCACACGGCCTTGACCTGACCGATGGCACCTGATTCGATGATGTCGCGCATCTGGCGGATGACCGGCATGTGGCGCATGTTGTGCCCGACGTAGAGCTTGGAGCCGGTGTTGTAGGCCGTTTGAAGCAGCTCATCGACCGCCTCCAGGGTGACATCCAGCGGCTTTTCGCAGAACGTCGGGATACCTGCGGCCAGGGTGCGCTTGGCCACCACCGCATGCTGGTTGTCCGGGGTCAGCACCAGCACCGCATCCAGGCCGGCAGACAGCAGCTCCTCCAGATCTGCGGTGATCGTTGCCTCGGGCAGCTTTGCCGCCGCATCGGCGCGGCCGCGTTCGGAGGTGTCGCACACCATGGTCACCACCGAACCCTCCCCGGGTCGGTGGGCATGCTTGTACAGGCCGGCGCGCAGGCCGAAACCTACGACACCTACTTTGAGATCCACGATTTTACTCCTTGTTGATAAAAAATTACGGGCGCAGCGAGCACTCTGTTTCGGTGCGGGCTGTACATGTGTGTGGGGGTTGGCTGCCGGTTCCCCGACGATGATGCGGTGCGGTGGTTAGCCGGCCGAGACATCCAGGGCGAAGTGGCAGCGCGAGACGTGTGTGTCGGAGATCTTGATGAGTTCAGGTTCCTTGGTGGTGCAGATCGCTTGGGCCATCGGGCAACGGGTGTGGAACCTGCAGCCGGCCGGCGGGTTGATCGGCGAGGGGGGATCACCCTGCAAGACGATCCGTTCCCGGTCGCTCCCGTCGTTCTTGCGCAGCTCGGGGGCCGCGGAAAGCAGGGCACGGGTGTAGGGATGCCCGGTTGCGTCGTACACATCGGCGTAGCCGCCCAGTTCCGCCACGCGTCCTAAGTACATGGTGGCGACCCTGTCGGAGATGTGCCGAACGATCTGCAGGTCGTGGGCAATGAACAGGTAGCTCAGTCCCAGCTCTTTTTGCAGGTCATCGAGCAGGTTCACCACCTGGGCGCGCACCGAGACATCAAGGGCGGAGACCGGTTCGTCGCAGATGAGCATCTGCGGGTTCAGCGCGATGCCGCGGGCGATGCCGATGCGTTGCTGCTGGCCGCCGGAGAAGTTGTGCGGGTAGCGGTCGCCGTGGTCGGGATTCAGCCCCACCATTTCCAGCAGCTCCTTGATCTTCGCCTTGCGCCCTGGCTTCGGAGCGACCTCCGGGTGGATCTCGAAGGGCTCGCCGACAAGTTCCTGCACGGTCATCCGCGGGTTCAGCGAGGAGTACGGGTCTTGGAAGATCAGTTGGATGTTTCGGCGCATTTCGCGCCTTTCATCGCCCTTGAGACCGTTGATGTCCTCGCCGCGGAAGAGTACCTTGCCCTCGGTGGGTTTCTCCAGCCCGGACATCACGCGCGCCAGCGTCGACTTGCCGCAACCGGATTCCCCGATGACGCCCACGGTTTGCGCGGGTGCCACGCTCAAATCCACGCCGTCCAGGGCCTTGACGAAGTTGCGCGGGCCGATGGGCAGGTGGCGGTGCACCGGATAGTGCTGCTTGACCCCCCGCAGTTCCATCAGCGGGGCGAGCACCGGCTTCCCTGTTCCCGGGGCGGATTGGATAGTGGTGCTAGGCATTGGCATGGGCCATGACCTCCGAGGTATGGAAACAGGCACTGTGTCGTGCGGTGTCGATTTGTTCAAGCCCGGGTATCTCCTGCAGGCACTTCTCGGTGGCAAAGGAGCAACGGTTGGCAAACGAGCAGCCCTGCGGAAGGTGCAGCAGGTCCGGGGGCGTACCCGGGATCGCCGGCAGCTTCTGTCCCTTGAGTTCTTCCCCGGCGATCGATGCGGCCAGCCCGCGCGAATACGGATGGCCGGGGCGGGCGAGCACGTCCGCGGTGGGCCCGTGCTCGATGACACGTCCGGCATACATGACCGCGACCTGGTCGGTGACCTCCTTGACCACGGAAATGTCGTGGGTGATCAGGATCAGGCCCATGTTCCGCTCGACCTGCTGCTCTTTGAGCAGTTCGAGGATCTGCGCCTGGACGGTGACATCCAGTGCCGTCGTCGGCTCGTCGGCAATCAGCAGCACCGGGTCAAGGGCCAGCGCCATCGCGATCACGATGCGCTGACGCATGCCCCCGGAGAACTGGTGCGGATAGTCGTTGACCCGCGAGGCGGCGGCCGGGATCTGCACCTTCGCCATCATCTTGATGGCTGCGGCCCTGGCATCCCTGCGGGAGTAACCGCGGTGCACCCGGTACAGCTCGCCGATCTGCCGGCCCACCGGGTGGACCGGGTTCAGGGCTGTCAACGCGTCCTGGAAGACCATCGAGACCCGGGAGCCGACCAGCTGGCGGTGCCGCTTGGGGGTGATCGTGAGCAGGTCCTCGCCCTCGAGCAGGATCTGCCCGCGAGGGATGTGTGCCGGGGGCATGTCCAAGATTCCCATGATGGCTCTGGCGGTCACGGACTTGCCCGAGCCCGACTCGCCCAGGATGCCCAGTGCCTGCCCGCGGTTGACATCGAAGTCCATGCCGTTCACGGCAGTGGCGACGCCTTTGGAAGTGTTGAACTCGACCTCCAGGTCCCGCACGCGCAGCAGCACCTGCTCCGTCGGTTGCCCATGCGGGTGTTGGGGTTTCGTGGTGCTCACTTACTTGCCTTTCGGGTCGAACTCATCGCGCATCGCTTCGCCGAAGAGCACGAAGCCAAGCACGGTGATGGTCAGGAAGATCGCCGGGAAGACCAGCAGGTGGGGTGCGGCGGAGATGTACTCGCGGGCCGCCGCCAGCTGCAGGCCCCAGGAGACCGAGGGCGGGGTCAGCCCGATGCCGATGAACGTCAGTCCGGCCTCGGCGGAAATCACCCCGCCGATGCCCAGGGTTTGGAGCACCAGCAACGGGGTCAGCGAGTTGGGGATGATGTGCTTGGCGATGATCCGGGTGTTGCTTGCACCAAGCAGCTTGGAGGCCTGGACGTATTCGCGGTTGCGCACCTCCATCACCGAGGAACGCATGAAACGCACACCGCCGGGCCAGCTAAATAGCGCCAGTGCGAAGATCACGGTCCACACGGTGCGTTCGCTGAACAGCTGCAGCACCACGATCGCGGCAAGAATGAACGGCAGGCCGAAGGCCATGTCGCAGGCGCGGGAAATGATCGTGTCAACCCACCCGCCGAAGAACCCGGCCAGGGAGCCCAGGATCGCGGAGAGCACGAACGAGATCGCGGTGACCACGATGCCGACCAAGATCGAGGCCCGCGCCCCGTAGATCACGTTGGTGTAGTAGTCACAGCCCTGGATGTCGACACCGAAGATGTGCTCGGCGCTGGGTGCCTCGTTGGTGCGCATGATGTCGCAATTCGCCGCCGGGTTCGATCCGAACCCGGCAAAGAGCTGCGGGAAGGCCGCCATGAGCAGCATCAGGGCCACGATGGTTCCGGAGATCAGGAAGCGCGGCTTGAGCCAGATCGGCCCGCGGTTGATTTTCTTGGCCGGCTTGCGGCCTATGGCCACCGGGGTGGCGCGCACGGAGGGGGTTTCTTCCTGGGTACTCAGACTCATATCCGCACTCTCGGGTCAATAATGCCGTAGAGCAGGTCTACCAGCAGGTTGAATACGAGGTACACCAGAACCAGCATCGTGGCGATTCCCACCACGACGGTGCCCTCCTTGTTGTTGATGGCCGCGACCATCAGTCCGCCGATGCCCGGGATGTTGAAGATCGCCTCGATGATGACAGCGCCTCCGAGCATCCCGGCCAGGCTCAGCCCGAGGTAGGTGACCACCGGGATCATGGCGTTGCGCAACGCGTGGCCCCAGATGACCCGGCTCGGGGAGAGCCCCTTGGCCCGTGCGGTGCGCAGGTACTCGGCCCGCAGTACGCCCACCAGCGAGGTGCGGGTCAACCGCGCCAGCCCGGCGGAAGCCTCCAGGGCCATGACCAGGGCCGGAAGGATGAAGGCCAAGGGCCACCCGGCGCGGATGCCGGCCGGATCGACCCAGCCAAGTTGCACGCCGATGATGTTTTGCGCTCCCAGTGCGATCACGAACCCGGGGATGCCTAGGAAGACGACGGTGAATACCAGTGCGAAGTGGTCCCCCGCCTGTCCGTTGCGCAATCCGCCGTAGACCCCGATGGCCAGGCCGATGATCATCTTCAGCACCCAAGCGGTCAGCGCCAAGGCAAAGGTGACAGGGAGGCGCTCGAGGATGAGACCGAGCACGGGCCGGCCGAAGAAGTCGATGCCGAAGTTGCCTTGGACCAGGCCCCAGATGTAGTGGCCGTACTGGACAAGGAACGGGTCATCGAGCCGGTAGGCCAGGCGGATCTGCTGGACGGTTGATTCGGGCAGCGGCCGGGCACCTGTCAGTGCAGCGACCGGGTCCCCGGGCATCAAAAACGTGAGGGCATAGATGATGAAGGTGGCGCCAATGACCACCGGGACCATCTGCAGGATTCTTCGTACTGTGTAGCCAAGCATGCAACTGCTTCCTTTCGCTGCCCGGTGCGGGGCCGCATCGACATGGTGTGAGGGGTGTGCCGGTTTGTGGCCGGCGCACCCCCCACGCCATAGACCTGGTGTGCTTGGTTAGCAGCCGTACCCGGCGCGGTAGAACTGCAAGTCACCCTGGGCGTCATTCATCACGGCGCACTTGGACTGCAGGCCGAAGTCGGTCGGGATGAACAGCGGGATCGAAGGCATGTCCTTCATGATCAGCGTCTCGGCCTGGGCGTACTGCTGCGCCGCGGTCGCTTCGTCCTGCTCGCCGCGGGCGGACTTTAGGAGCTTGTCGACGTCCTTGTTCGAGTAGCCGGTGGTCGCGTTGCCGTCACCGCCGGTCTCGTACTGGCTCAGGTACTGGTCCGAGCTCTTGTATGACCAGCCCCAGAGGCCGAAGACCGCGCCTTCGAGCTTCTGGTTGTTGCGGCGGGATTCAAGCTCGGTGCCCAGCATCGGCTTGAGCGCGACCTTGATGCCCAGGTTGTCCTGGATCTGCTTGGAGATCGCTTGGACCAGTTGCTGGTCGGATGCCGAGTTGTGCTCGATGACCAGCGTGCCGTCAAAGCCGCCGGCCTTCTTCAGCATGTCCTTGGCCCCGGAAGCGTCGAAGGTGCACGATTCGCAGGAGCCTTCCTTGTAGGAGTCAAGGGATGGCGGGACCAGCGAGTCCGACCCGGTGGCGTAGCCCTGCAGCAGCGAGGCGGCAATGGACTCGCGGTCGATCGACATCGAGATGGCGCGGCGCAGGTCCGGGTCCTCAAGGCCCTTGACGTACTCGGGGATCTGTAGGGTGTACTGCTTGGAACCGGTCTTGACCTCGTAGAGCGATTCCTCGCCGAGCTGCCCCTTGGCCTTGGAGACCATGGTTGCCGGCACGTTGCGGATCATGTCCAGGTTCTGCGCCGTCATGTCGGTGTAGGCAGCGTCGACGGCGGTGTAGATCTGTCCCACGAGCTTGTCGGCGCCACCGGAGAAGCCGTCGTCGCCCTTGAAGCCGTCCCATTTTTCCAGCACGACTTCCTGGTTGTGGTCCCAGGAAACGAACTGGTACGGACCGTTGGAGACCGGGTTCTTTTCATAGGCGTCCGGGTCACTGAATGCTTGCTCGGGCAGAGGGCACAGCGACGAGGTGCTCAAGAGCTTGGGGAAGTCTGCGTTCGGTGCGGTGAGGGTGACCTCGAAGTTGTTCTCGTCGATGACCTTCACCCCGGAGAGCTCATCGGTCGTCGGCTTGGAACCGTCGGTGGGGTTCAGCTCCTTGTATCCGGCGAAGGAGGCGAAGTTGCCGTTGCCCTGCCAGGCGTTGGATCCCGTGGCTGTCTTGGCCCAGGCCTTCGCGAACGAATCGGAAGTCACCGGGGCTCCGTCCTGGAAGGTCCAGCCGTCCTGCAGCGCGATCTTCCAGGTGGTTGCGTCATCGCTCGTGACGGACTTGGCAGCCAGCGGCTCCAGTTCCTGGGATTCGACGTTGACCTCCATCAGGTTTGCGCAGCTGGCCATGGCGACCTGGCTGCCCGGGTCCTCGTGCGGAACCAGCGATGTTGGCTCGGTCAGCTGGAATGAAAGCTTCTTCTCACCATCCTGGGCACCTTCGGCGCCGGCTCCGGTCGCACAACCGCTGGCCGACAGCATGAACGCTGCCGATGCAGCCACTACGGCAATCATCTTCTTTTTTAACATGATGCTCCTCCAGTACAAATGACCTGTGTTACTTCCGGCGCCACGGCGTCGGTGTAAGCCAGGTAACCACACCCTGTGATTGACCTCACCACTTATTTCACGCTCTAAAATAAATCAGACCTGCTCGTGTGTGTCAAAGATTTCTCTCCATTTGGCCGCAAGTTTTGTCTTCCGGCCCGCGATCTGTACCATGATGGCGTCACTGGCGGGCACGTGGCCGCGCCGGTCGCTGCCCTGGTAGCGCCAACCCATCCCTGACTAGAGGCCCGACGGGCCCTCGGAGTGCGCGTGGGCCAATGGATCGGCCAGGACCGCATCGACCATGGTGGAAGCGGCGAAAAGCGACAGTGAGAAGATGTGGTCCGAGGACAGCACGACCCGGCCGGCTGCCCCGGCTCCGCCGTGGGCGGTACGGGCCACCTCGGCAACCAGGGACGCGAAGACCGCCGGCGTTTCGGCGGGGGTTCCGGCAACCACCAAGAGTTCGGGGTCGTGGATGTCGATCAGCTGGCTTGCCGCCCGTGCCACATAGCGGTTGCGCTGTTCAAGGACGGCGATCGCCAGCTCGTTGCCTTCCAGGGCGAGCTCGAGCACATGGTCAATGTTCTCGACCTGGCCCAGCCCGCGCCGGACTGCTTCGACCGCCACCGCGTCATCGGACCCCATCACCATCAGGCATCCGGTCTTGCCGCAGGAACACCGCACCGCCCGGTCGCTGACGCGCAGGTGGGCAATCTGGCCGGCCGTTTGGCTGAATCCTGCACGAATTCGGCCGTCTGCCACCATCACCGAGCCGATATCGGCGGTGATCACCATCAAGACGAAGTCGTTGGTCCGCTGCCCGCTGCCATAGAGCAGCTCCGACTGGGCGGCTGCGCGGGCGTTGTTCTCCACGATGACTGGGCACGGCAGCCGTCCGCCCAGCAGATCCATCACATGCACATCACGCCACCCGGCGCCCGGATTGTCGATGATCACCGCAGCGGGCCGGTCCACGATCCCGCCGGTGGCGATCCCGGTGCCCAGCAGTTGCCGCCCGGTTGCGTCTTCCGCCATCAGCCGTTGCGCCGCAGCAACCACCAGGTCGATCGATTCACCCGGGTCCTTGCCTGCATGGGGCACCAGCACCGAGGCCTGCTCCCGCCCGTCCAGTGACATCAACACCACGCCGCTGGTTCGCGGACCCAGGTGGATGCCGAGCACCAACGAGGACTGGGTGTCGATTTCCAGTGGCACCCGCGGCCTGCCCTGGGCGCCAACCGGCGAGGGAAGTGCCCTGAGCAGTCCGGCTTCGAGCAACGTGGAGGTGATGTTGGTGACCGAGGCCGCGCTGAGCCCCAGCTCGGCGGCTATTTCGGACCGGGAAAGCCCCGGGTGGCTAAAAACGTGTTTCATGACCGCGGCGGTGTTCAGGCGGCGCATGTCATCGCCACGGTGGGCGCGCCCGTTGCGCGGACCGTCCCCCGCCGACCGTTCGGGCTTCCCCATGCAGACACACTTCCTCGTTGGACTCGGCTCCTGCCCGGTGCTGGCCCCATCCAGCCCGGCCCCGGCACGCCCATAGGTGGCGCCGCAAGATCACCACCGTGCCATGGCATGCCGCAAGAGCACCGCGACACCGGTAGACCACCTGACCTTACCCAGCAAATCCTCCTGAACCGAAATCACCCCCGCCGCATGAAAGAATTGCCATGCGGCCGCGTAACCACCGCGCCATCGACCGGCAGCAAGGGAAGAACCGCATGGATAATTCAACACCGCAGGACCCCTCGTGGCAGGTTTCCCCGGAACACCGGCACCCTCCCCGGCACGAGCTCTCGTACTGGCTCGATCCGCGCACCGCCTCGGCGCCACCGGTCCTCGCTGGCACCGCTCTGCGCTCCATGGCGCAAAACCACGGCGCCCGGCGCGGCGCCTGCAGCGTCCCGATCGGGTTGGGTGCAGCCTTCGGGCTGGCATCGGTGACCAATCTGCTCACCTCCATCACGCCCCCCGTTCCGGGACTCTGGATGGGACTGCTTGCCGTGGCACTGCTTGTCCTGGGTCGCTTCCTCTGGCGCCGGGCCTGCGCCACGCCGAAGGCCCGGTACCTCTCCTCCGGCCGCGGCAGCACCAGCATCGGGGGCGCTCTGATCATGCTGGTCGTTATCGGTGTGCCGTTCTGCGCGATGGCGCACATATTGCTCGCCGGCCAGCTTGATGGCTCCGCCCGGGGACTGGGCGCCTACGCCGGATACCAACTTGCGCTGGTCCTCGGCGTTGTCAGCGTCTTCTTCCTGCCCGGCTACTTTGCCCAGCATGCCCGCCGTGACCTGCGCAGGCTCATCGAGTCGAATCCCGGCATCCGGTCCGAGTTCGAGGACCTCTCGCTGTCCTGGGTCGACCCGGTGGGGACCGAGCCCTTCGGTCCGCTTTAAGCTCCCAAGAGCAATTGTCCGATGCGGTGAACCCCTATCTCGTGCAACGGGTGGGCGGTCGGCAACGCGGCCATCAACACCGCATGGCTTAGCGCCCATGCGCGGGCCCGAGACCACGTCCCCGGTGGGTACAGGCGGTGGGCCTAGAGCTGCGCGAAGAAAACCATCCGGCCCGATTCGGTGAAATGCAACCACACCGCCGCCAAATCACTTGACGGGTCACCGGCGGTCGGGTCACCGAAGTCGACCACCGCCCCAGTCTGGCATTCGCCGCACCTGCCGCCGCTGCCATGGGCATGTTGTGCGGATGCGGATCCCCGTGTAGCCACAAACGGGGACCGAGGTGCTCCACCTCGCAAAGCCCGCGTTCCCAGATATCCATTGGCGCCGCACGCCGTGCGGGCCCCACTGTTTCAAGGCGTGCACGCACGGCCTCGTTTTGCTCGCTCAGCGGCACCGCGCGCACCGGATTGCATGGCGCATCCGCCGGTGCCGGCACATGCATGGGCCCGAAGAACGCCGCCAACTCATAGGCGTAACCGTCCCGCGTTTCTACAGGCATCTGTGCGGCACTGACCCCGGGGAACCACGGAACGATCGCCCAGTGATAGGGGTACCCCTGGCCCGGTTTCCCCCGATGCAAGGGCAACGGACCAGACAGCGGCAACCTTGGCGCCAGCAACGGCAGTCAGCACATCTCCCCGAGCAACAACGCGCGCGCACACTGGCGGCGCGGCAGTCGCACGGCAAGATCTTCTCCCGGCCTGTAGATCGCGTTGTTCCAGCCCTCGTCGGCGAAATCAAGCCGAAGTTCCGCCAGTTCCGGATGCTGTACGCAGCAAGGCAAGGACCTGGCCCTGCTCGATGCGTACATCGGAAACAGGCTTGTGCGTTGGCGGAACGTGGCTCATGCCCCTGGGTCCATCCTGTTCGCTACGTCACCGCAATGTTTCGATCCCATGCTCCGCTTCCCTTCGATGTCCACAAGGACCGGAATCCACGGGCCGACGGCGCCACCTCGCTCTTTCCGGTTCCTGGGTTAACGCAACCGCCCTCCATCCCGTCAAGCCCACGGCACGGGCCCGGGTTTTCCACATCCCCGCGCTCCAGCTGCCGGGCCCGCCTGGCCGGGCGCATCCTTGGTCCATGAACGTCGCAGAAATCGTCAACCAGCTCACGGCCAGCCGCGGGGATCCGGGGCACCACTTGTCACCGGATGATGAATTGTGCGCTTACACGGCCCTGGTCATGGGACTCGAGGAGTTGGCACCGCGCATTGCCAGTCACACCAACTCCCCCACCCGCGCTGACTACTTCGTGCACCTTGTCGAACGCGCCCATCGCGCCACCGGGTACGCGCAGCTCACCGCCGCCGACCTTGCCCAACGCACCCTGGTCCATGAGCTCCCGGCCGAGACCTTGGCCAAGGTCAACGACTGTCTTGCCGATACATCTGCGTACATCGACGGCACCCTTGGGCTGCCCAATGACCCCGCAACTCCGCCCTCGGGACGGCCGACGTTCAAGAACACCACCGAGTTCCTGCAGAACGCGCTGCGCATCGGCTTCGTCGAGGCACGGGACCGTGTGCGGGCAGCAGGACGATTGCTCCCCCACACCGATATCCACGGCATTGACCAGCCCGCGCCGTTCCCACTGCTTGCCGAGCAGCTCACGGCCGGGAAGGCATCCGCGCGCCAGCTTGCCAACGCCGCAAGGAAGCTTGAACGGCTGCAACCAGAAATCAAGCAGTACCCGGATTCCGACGCACTCGCCTCCCGGCTGGAGGCGCAGGTCGCCGAATCCGTGAGCGACGAGGACCCACGCACCACCAACCGGTTGCTCAACTCCATCGAGGTCTGGCTGCAACAAGGCGTGAAGGAACCCTCCGAGGAGGTCCTGCGCACCAAAGTCGGCATGTTCTACCGTGGCACCAACGCCGGGATCTCCGAGTTCTTGCTGCGGACCAGGGCCACCGACGCGGAGATACTCTTCTCGCTCTGCGCACAGACGGACAATCCGCGTACCAAGGCCGGGGACCGCGAGGCACTGTTCGACCAGTCAGGCTTCGGCACCGAGTACGAAACCGGATCAAGCAAGGAAGCAGGGCCCAACGGGGCTGGTGCCGGAAACGCCGGGGCGAAAGCCGCCTCCGGCATCGGCGCCCATGACTTTCCCGATTTCCTCATCGACCCGGCAACCGGCCAACCCGTGGCCGACGCCGCGGAAGCCCACAAACTTGCCATGGATCCGCTTGATCCACCGGCCGCCGTCTTCGGGACAGACAACGGCACCACCTACGGGGAAGACGGACTCACCCCACCCCAACGCCACCTCCAGGGCCTGATGAACCTGCTCAAGAGCAACGGCCGGACCGGACAAAAAACCAAGACCACGGGGCTTCCGTCCCCGGAATTATTCATCGTCACGACCTTGGCGGAGCTCGAAGGTCGCGCAGTGGAATCCGGCCTCACGCGCCATGGCCAAAGACTCACCCCGCAGGAGCTTCGCCAGCAACTATGCAACGGCCGCGCAATCCCCATCGTCATGAACGGTCAAAGCCGGATCCTGGACCTTGGCACCGAAGAGCGGTTCTTCCCCGACTACATGCGAGCGGCAATCCTTGCCATCTACGGCGGCTGCTTGGTCCCGGGTTGTACTATCCCACCTGAGCACTGCGAAATCCACCACTTTGACCCCTTCAGCAGAGGAGGAAAAACCGAGATCAACCTCGGCTTGCCTGCCTGTTCCAACCACCACCACGGTCTTCATGCAGGAACCTTCACGGCAGTCCGGCACACCGACGGGCTCTTCAGCATTCTGCTGCCCCGGTTCATGGACCCGGAACAGAAACCCTGGCGAAATGCCTCCTGGAGACAAGGATCCGTCCTCTCCGCACCACTGTTCTAGGCCTCGCCTCCACCGCCGTTAACAAAGCCGAGCCCCGGCCAACCCCATCAGGGGCGTACCGGGGCTCGATGCAGCACCACGAGGAATTAGCCCTCGATGCCGAGCTTCTCGAGAACCAGCTCGCGCACACGGCCGGCGTCGGCCTGTCCGCGGGTGGCCTTCATGACCGGGCCCATCAGCGCGCCAATGGCCTGCAGCTTGCCGGCCTTCACCTTGGCAACCACGTCGGGCATGGCCTCCATGGCAGCGTCGATGGCGGCGCCCAGTGCCGAGTCGTCATTGACGATGGCCAGCGAACGTTTCTCGACGATCTGAGAAGGAGTGCCCTCCCCGGCAACAACAAACTCGAGGACCTGGCGGGCGATCTTGTCATTGACCTTCTTGGACTCGATCAGGGAGTTCAGCTCGACGATGGTTGCCGGGGTGACTCCCAGTTCGACGATCTCAACGTCTGCGTTCTTGGCCAGACGTGCGATCTCGCCCATCCACCACTTGCGGGCCACCGCTGCGGTGGTGCCCGCGGAGATGGTCTCCTCAATGGCTTCGGTGACACCGGCATTGATGACGTCGCGGAACTCCGCGTCCGAGTATCCCCAGTCTGCTTGCAGGCGCTTGCGGCGCTCCGCCGGCGGCTCGGGAAGGCGGGCACGCAGCTCTTCGATCCACTCGGGGGTGGTCACCACTGGAACCAGATCCGGTTCCGGGAAGTAACGGTAGTCATCCGCATCGGACTTCGGGCGGCCCGAGGTCGTAGAGCGGGTATCCTCGTGCCAGTGGCGGGTTTCCTGCACGATGGCCGCACCGGAGTTCAGCACCGCGGCGTGACGCTCGATCTCGAAACGCACCGCGTGCTCGACGGCGCGCAGTGAGTTGACGTTCTTGGTCTCGGTGCGGGTTCCCAGTTTTTCCGCGCCCTTGAGCATCAGCGAGACGTTGGCATCGCAACGCACGTTGCCGCGCTCCATCTTCGCATCCGAGACGTTCAGCGCCTTCACGATTTCGCGGATCGCCGCGACATAGGCCTTGGCCAGTTCCGGTGCGCGCTTACCGGCGCCCTCGATGGTCTTGGTGACGATCTCCACCAGCGGCACGCCCGAGCGGTTGTAGTCCACCAGCGAGTAATCGGCACCCTGAATGCGTCCGGTGGCCCCGCCCATGTGGGTGAGCTTCCCGGCGTCCTCTTCCATGTGGGCGCGTTCGATCTCCACGCGGAAGACCTCCCCGTCCGACAGCTCGACGTCCAACCAACCGTCGTAGGCAATCGGATCGTCGTACTGGGAGGTCTGGAAGTTCTTCGGGGTGTCCGGGTAGAAGTAGTTCTTCCGGGCGAAACCGCACCGCTCGGCAATCTTGCAGTTCAGCGCCAGGCCGATCATGATCGCGTATTCCACGGCGGTCTTGTTAACCACCGGAAGCACGCCAGGCAGGCCCAGGCACACCGGGGTCACGTTGGTGTTCGGCGTATCGCCGAACTCGTTTGGCGCCGAGGAGAACATTTTAGTCTTGGTGTTCAGCTCGACGTGCACCTCAAAGCCCAGTGCCGGGTCGTATTTTTCCAGGGCGACGTCAAAGTCGACAAGTTCATCGATGTGTGAAGCCATCTTAGGCAACCCCTCCAGTGGTGGCGGCGGACAGTTCTGGTGCCTGGTCCAGCAACCGGCCACCCCACTTGTCCTCAAGCAGTTTTTCCAGTGCCGCGCCGGCACGGTACAGGCGGGCGTCCTCGCGGGCCGGGGCCAGGAATTGGATGCCGACCGGCAGACCCTCCGACAGTCCGCCGGGCACCGTGATGCCAGGAATCCCTGCCATGTTCGCCGGGATCGTGGCGACGTCGTTGAGGTACATCGCCAGCGGGTCATCCGTCTTGGAACCCAGTTTGAAGGCGACGGTCGGTGACGTCGGGGAAATCAGCACGTCGGCCAGCTCAAACGCGGCATCGAAGTCACGCTGGATCAGCGTACGGACCTTCTGGGCCGAACCGTAGTACGCATCGTAGTAGCCTGCCGACAGGGCGTATGTTCCCAGGATGATACGGCGCTTGACTTCATCGCCGAAACCGGCGGCACGGGTGGAAGCCATGACTCGTTCGATGGTCAACGGGCCGGACTCGGGCAGCACGCGGGTGCCAAATCGCACGCCGTCGAACTTGGCCAGGTTGGAGGAGACCTCCGAAGGCATGATCAGGTAGTAGGCGCCCAGCGCGTACTTGAAGTTGGGGCAGGAAACCTCGACGATTTCCGCTCCGGCTGCACGCAGCGCCTCAAGCGATTCATCGAAGCGGGCCTGGACGCCGGCTTGGTAGCCTTCGCCCTGCAGTTCCTTGATGACGCCGACCCGGACACCGGTCATGTCCCCGGAGGCACCGGCCTTGGCGGAGGCGATGAGCTCCGGCACCGGTTCATCCAACGACGTGGAATCCGCGGCGTCGTGCCCGCCGATCAATTCGTGCAGGTAGGCGGAGTCAAGCACGGTGCGTGCCACAGGGCCGATCTGATCCAGCGATGAGGCCATGGCGATCGCCCCGTAGCGCGAGACCCCGCCGTAGGTCGGCTTCACCCCGACGGTGCCAGTGACGGCGCCGGGCTGGCGGATTGAACCGCCGGTGTCGGTGCCCAGTGCCAAGGGTGCTTCGTAGGCTGCAACGGCAGCGGCAGAACCGCCGCCGGAGCCGCCCGGGATCCGGTCCAGGTCCCACGGGTTGCGGGTCGGACCGTACGCAGAGTGCTCGGTGGAGGAACCCATCGCGAACTCATCGAGGTTGGTCTTGCCCAACATCGGCAGCTTCGCGGCCCGGATCTTGGTGATCACGGTAGCGTCGTAGGGGCTCATCCAGCCTTCAAGCATCTTCGATGCAGCCGTGGTGGGCTGGCCCTTGGTGACGATGAGGTCCTTGATGGCGATCGGGACACCGGCAAGTGGGTGCAACGCTTCGGCTTCGGCACCGCCGGCAGCGCGGATAGCGTCGACTTCGGCGGCGACTGCCAGTGCTTCTTCAGTGTTCACATGCAAGAAGGCGTGGATTCCGCGCTCTCCGCCGTCAACTTCGGCGATGCGGTCCAGGTGCGCCTGCACGGCGGCAACCGAGGTGACCTCGCCACTGCGCAGCTTGGCCGCGAGTTCGGTGGCGGAAAGGTGAATAAGCTCGTTCATGAATTACTCCCCATCCAAAATGGCCGGAACCTTGAAGCGGGTGTCCACGGAATCCGGCGCGTTCATCAGCGCTTCCTCTGCCGAAAGCGTCGGTCCCACGACGTCTTCGCGGAAGACGTTCGTCAACGGAATGGGATGTGAGGTGGCCGGAACATCGATCGAGGCGGCCTCGGAGACCGATGCGATGGATTCGACGATGACACCGAGTTCGCCGGTCATTTTATCCAGCTCGGCATCGCTCATCTCTATGTGGGCCAGTTGCGCCAAATGCGCAACGTCCTCACGACTGATGGCAGACATATATCTCCCTAGGTGGGCGGATGGGGTTTCCCTCCTAGTCTAGTACGCCCCGTCCCCGCGAATCGCCCCCGGCGGCCCGCCGGCAACCGCATTTCCCGGAGCATCTCGCCCCGTAAAATGCGGCACCAACTTGTCAGGAAAATTCGATGACGGCCCCTCGCACCGGCTGCCCGGTTTCGAGCCACGGGGACGCCACCCACGACGAGGCGCCCGAGGATGCCGTCCCCTCGGCAACCGGGCGACGGATCACCCTGACTTCCTTGCTTCCGGCACCCTGGTCCACAACCACTGCATCGGCCTCATCATCGGAGAGCCCCACGGTAACCAGCGGTTCGAGGGTATGCGAATCGTTCTGGTGCTGGGCCTGCACAGTCCCGGCCAAAAAGGCGCGGACCTGCTCCTGCCACACCGGATCTTCCGGGCCGTCATAGATCCAACGCGTGCCCAGTACGCTGTGCTCGCTGGTGCCCAGCAACGCGGATTCACCCCCGGGCAACGCCGCGCCGCGGTAGGTGAGCGGCACGTGGTAGATCACCGGTTTCTGTGGCGCGTTGTCAACGACAACAATGAATTCCATGCCCACCGCGTCTGCCGGATCATCCAGCCGGAAACCCCCGACAGTTTCCAGCACGGGTACCTGCGCTCCCTGGAACCACTCCTGGCGCGGTAGCCACGCTGCTATGAGCTCGTTCTTGGTCGGATTCATGATGGCGTCATAGATTACGCTCACGTTGTTCTCCTGCTCGTCATCGAGGAATGGAACCTGCGGCAGCCCCGGCGTCGCCTGCTGTGCGGCAACGCCCAAGCCATTGACACCAACCCTATCCAATCCGCAAATGCAACAGGCTTCGGTTAAGCGGAAGTGTCCGCTTAACCGAAGCCTGTGCCCCGTCGATCTCCGTCCATGCCCGCTTGCTTGCCAAGGGCAAGTCCGGACAATGAGCCTAGAGAGCCAGAAAAATCTAGAGTGCGTAGGTGTAAACAACCAATACGATCTCGGTGTCCGGTACGTACCAGTCACGCTTCGCAACGTGGGTGAAGCCATCGGCTTCATAGAGTGCACGGGCCGCAACCCAGTGCCCTCCGGTGGTCAGGGAGACGGTGTCCACGCCCTCGATCTCGCGTGCGCGGGCAATGACCGCGTTGAGCATAGCCCGTCCTGCACCTGAACGCTGTACGGCGGGATCGACCACCAACATCCGGAATTCCAGTTCGCCTTCCAATGCGATGTCGGCATATTCGCTTCCCGGTCGAACCAAGGTGACCGATCCGATGACCACTCCGTCGCGCTCGGCAACCATGATCTCGGAAGCCGCGTGGCGCTCGGCAACCTGCTGCACGAACTGCAGGTACTCGTGGTCCGGGTCATCAAAGTGTCCCGCGTCCAGGTAGGAATCCACGGTGATCCGTGCGATGTTCGGGTAATCGGCCGGCGTGGCCGAACGGATCTGCAGGGTGCTTGCTGGTGCCAAGGTTGCGGTAGTCATCACCCTCCAGTCTGCCAGCCCCAGTGCTGCTGTGGTCCTCGAGGACCGCGAGCTGTTGCCAAGATCACGTCGAGGGGCGTCGAGGTCGACCCTTCGAAACCAGATTCGGACCACGCGTCGTAACCAAATTGTGACCTACACCTCTTGTGTGGACTTCCGCCGCGCTTCACCCGGCAGAAAAGGCCGAAACCATGCGGATCCGGGTACGTCAGCAATCGAATGGTGATATCCGAAAACTGTGCCGCGCGTCTTCGTCGCTGAAAATAGTTACTCCGACCTATGGTTTTCTATTTGTTAGTAGAGTTTACTAACAAGCATGACCAGCACACGCACCACCCCACGCACGATGGCCAGGATGACCAGGGGAAGCATCCAACTTCCCTCCCATGGTCGTGCGCACAACCTTTCCTTGGTGCTGCAAACGCTGCATTCATCCGGGCCCATGAGCCGCGCGGATCTCTCTCGCACCCTGGGCCTGACCCGGGTGACGGTTTCTGGACTTGTCGCCGAACTGCTGGAACGGTCCCACGTCATCGAGCTGGGCCATTCAGAGAACATACGACCCGGAAAGCCAGCCATCATGGTCGACCTCAACCGCCACGGACTGCAGATCGTCGGCCTCGACCTTGCCGAGAACTCCGTGCTGAAGGCCGCCGTCATGGATCTTGACGGCAACATCCTGCACCGCGTGGAGAGCCTCGTAGGAGAAGAGAAGGGCGAGGAGGTCACCGCCCTCGTGCTCGACCTCGCCACCCGCGCCGTCGATTTGGCCACGGCCCCGCTGCTGGGCATCGGTGTCGGAACCCCGGGCATCGTGGATGCCGACGGAATGGTACTCACCGCACCCAACCTCCATTGGCAGGACGTGGCGCTGCGCGAGCTCATCCAAGAGCACACCCGCCTGCCGACCTTGGTCTCCAACGATGCCGATGCGGCCGTCCTGGGGGAATTCACCTTCGGCGGCAGAAGCGACGACATGATCTTGGTGAAGATCGGCCGCGGTGTAGGTTCAGGGTTGATGGTTGATGGCCGACGAACCCGCGGCGTGCATTTCGCGGCCGGGGAAATCGGCCACGTCGTTGTCGGCACGGACGGCGGGGCTAAGTGCAAGTGCGGCAAGTTCGGCTGCCTGGAGACATGGCTCTCGGTCCCTTTCGTGGAACGCGGACTGGCCGCCGCCGCAGCATCCCCGGATCCGGAAGCGGCCGCCAAAGACGTACTGAGGACTGCCGGCGAGCGCCTGGCCGTCGCCTTGGCCCCGATCGTCGGTGCCTTGGACCTTGCGGAGGTAGTCCTCAGCGGGCCCGCCCACATCCTGGAAGACACCCTACTCACGAGCGTCAAGGAGACCCTCGCGCAGCGGATGCTTCCCTATAGACCACCCCTGATCGAAATTCGCTTGGCCAAGGAACCACAGGACGTTGTCCTGCGCGGCACGGCGGTGATGGTTCTGTGGAACCAGTTGGGAGTGGCCTGATAGCCCGCAACACGTATTCACACTCGCAGGGGATTGCCTCCCGCAATCCCGTTCAGCATCTTCCGAAAGGACCCCTCATGAAAAAGCACCTGAGTATCGCGGCCCTCACTACCGCCGCTGCACTGACCCTGGTCGGCTGCGGCTCCGGCAGCACACCTGCCGCCTCCAACGCCCCGTCCACCGACGCTGCCTCCAACGCGGACAAGACCATCACCCTGTGGCTGGCCGGTGGCGACACCCCCGATGAACTGCGCACCTACCTGAAAGACACTTTCAAGGAAAAGACCGGCGCATCGCTGAAGATCGAGGAGCAGGGCTGGGGCGATCTGGTCACCAAGATGACCACGGCCCTGCCCGATGCCAACAACACCCCGGACATCGTGGAAATGGGCAACACCCAGTCCCCGACGTTCACCAACATCGGCGCGTTCCTTGATATCTCGGACATGTTCCAGGAGCTGGGCGGGGACAAGCTGATCCCGTCCTTCGTCGAGGCGGGCTCCGTTGACGGCAAGAACTTCACCTTGCCGTACTACGCCGGATCACGCTACATGTTCCAGCGCGCGGACCTGTGGAAGGAAGCCGGCATCCAGACGCCGACCACGCTGGATGAATTCAATACCGCGGTGAAGACCATCACCAAGAAGAATCCGCGCGACATCAAGAACTTCTCCGGTTTCTTCCTCGGCGGCCAGGACTGGCGCAACGGCGTCTCCTGGATCTTCGCCAACGGCGGGGACCTGGCCAAGAAGGACGGTGACAAGTGGGTTTCCACGCTCGCGGACCCGAACACGCTCAAGGGCCTGGAACAGTTGCAGGACCTGTACAAGAGCGCTTCCAAGGCACCGGCCGACGCCAAGGACGCCACCCCTTGGCTCTACATCAACGACGCCGATAAGATCCTGGACGACGAGGGCAAGCCCACCGGCAAGACCTCGCTGGCAGCGGCAACCATCATGGCCCCGGGCTGGGCCCACTTCTCGATCGGTGACCTGGCCAAGAAGGACGGCGAGGACGTGCGCGAGTGGAACGATGAGAAGTTCTCCTCCTTCGTGCTGCCGGGCAACGACGGCAGCCCCGCACCGGTGTTGGCCGGCGGATCGAACATCGGCATCTCAGCCAAGTCGCAGAACCCCGAGCTGTCCAAGGAACTGATGAAGATCATCTTCTCCTCGGACTACCAGGACATGCTGGGCAAGAACGGGCTGGGTCCGGCAAACTCGGACAACAATGCTTCGCTGGGCGATGACCAGTTCGCCAAGGCGTCCATCGACTCGGCATCCAACTCCAAGCTGACCCCGGCAGCGCCGGGTTGGGCAGCAGTCGAGTCCTCGATGGTTCTGGAGGAGTTCTTCGGCAAGATCCGCGACGCCGCCGACCTCGAAGCACTCGCCAAGGAATACGACGAGAAGATCACCCCTCAGCTGAACCTGAAGTAGCACCAAGCAGCCGGCCGGGGTAAGCGACCCCGGCCGGCTGCCCACGCGGCAGCCAGTTCTGCCCCTGCCGTCTCGAAAGGCCCGACAAGCACATGACCACTCGCGCTCCGGCTCCGCCGACCGGGCAGCAACTCCCGGTTGCACCGCCCCCATCCAGAGACCACATCCCGTTCGTCAAGAAGCGCAAGTCCAAGGCTCCGCTGCTGCTGATCGTTCCGACGCTGGTCATTCTCATCGCCGCCCTGGGCTATCCTGTGGGCTGGCAGATCTACACCAGTTTCCAGGAATTCGGGCTGCTGCAGCAGTTCGGCGCCGACCCTGAATTCGTTGGCCTTGCCAACTACACGACGCTGCTCGCTGATCCAAGCTTCTGGGTTGTGCTTGGCCGGTCCCTGCTTTTCTGCCTGCTTGCCGCTTCGATCACCGTGCTCCTTGGGTTCGCCTTCGCGATCCTCATGAAGCGCGTGGGAACACTGGCCCGCACCATCTTGCAGATCTCGATGCTGCTGGCTTGGGCGATGCCGATGGTCGCTGCGATGACCGTCTGGGTCTGGCTGGTTGATTGGCGCCGCGGGGTACTGAACTGGATGCTCGAGCGCTTGGGTTTCGATGCCCAGGGGCACAACTGGCTTGCCGATCCCACCACGTTCTTCATCATCGCCTTGGTCATCGTCATCTGGATGTCTGTCCCCTTTGTGGCGCTGAGCATCTATGCCGGGCTCACCCAGATCTCCGAGGAGATGCTCGAGGCCGCCGCCATGGATGGCGCCACCGGTATCCAGCGCATCCGCTTCATCATCATGCCGCTGATCGCCCCGGTGCTATCGATCGTCCTGCTGCTCCAGCTGATCTGGGACCTGCGCGTCTTCACGCAGATCAAGCTGCTCCAGGACGCCGGCGGCGTGGCGAACGAAACACACCTGCTGGGTACCTACATCTACCAAATGGGCGTCGGCTCCGGGGATTTCGGTGCCGCCAGTGCCGTGTCCATCCTGATGCTCCTGATCACCATTGGAATCAGCTGGTACTACGTACGTTCGCTGATGAAGGAGGAAAACTAGGATGCGGATTAAATCGATCTCCACCAGCGTCTGGACGCTCGTGGCGCTGGCCGTGGCGGCAGTGTGGGCCTTCCCGGTCTACTGGATGTTCAACTCGTCCTTCCTGCCCAACGTGGTGCTCCAGTCCACCACCCCGACGTTCCTGCCCTTCGGCGGATCGCTGGCCAACTTCGCCGCGGTGTTTGACGATGGCAAGTTCCTTGCCGCACTGGGCATCTCGGTGACGGTCACCCTCGCCACCGTCGCGATCGCACTCTTCGTCGCTTTCCTTGGCGCGCTGGCGATCAGCCGTTTCAAATTCAGGGGCCGCAAGTCCTTCATCCTGGCGTTGTTGCTGATCCAGATGCTGCCAGCCGAGGGCATGTTCATCGCGCAGTACAAGATGATGAGCTCGGTGGGGATGCTGAACAACATCATTGGTCTCACGGTGCTCTATACCGCCGCGGTGGTGCCCTTCACCATCTGGATGCTGCGCGGGTTCGTCGCCGGCGTTCCGGCCGAACTCGAGGAGGCCGGGATGATCGACGGGCTCTCACGCACCCAGGCCTTCCTGCGCATCACCTTCCCGCTGTTGGCCCCCGGCTTGGTGGCAGCGGGCGTCTACGCGTTCCTGCAAGCCTGGAATGAGTTCACCGTCGCGCTGGTGGTGATGACCGAGGACCAGATGAAGACGCTGCCGCTGTGGCTGCGCGGCTTCGTACAGGCCTCGGCAACACGCGAAACCGACTGGGGAATGGTCATGGCAGCCTCGATGCTCGTCGCCATCCCCGTGATCATCTTCTTCATGATCGTGCAGTCCAAGATGTCCTCGGGCCTGGTCGGCGGGGCGGTGAAGGGCTGATGCGCCGCACCGCTGCCGAACCGCGCTTCGGTGCGCACCTCTCCAATCCTTCGCTGCCCGAGGATGCGCAGCTGCGCAGACTGGCCGCGGCAACGTTGATGCCCGGGTTCACCGGCACCTCCATGCCGGGCTGGATCGCCGATGCGCTGGCCGAAGGGGTGGGGTCGGTGTGCATCTACGGGACCAACATCTCCTGCCCAGTACAGCTCGCCGCGCTCATGAAAGAACTGCGCGCCGCCTCCCCGAGCGTGCTGCTGACCCTTGACGAGGAGGGCGGGGATGTCACCCGCCTGCATTACCTCACCGGGTCCAACCAGCCGGGCAACGCGGTGCTGGGGCGGTTGGACTCGCCCGCCACAACTTCCGCCTGCGCTGCGGCCATCGCCGACGAACTTGCCGAGCTGGGTTTCAACCTGAATCTGGCCCCGGACGCGGACGTGAACTCGACGGCGACCAACCCGGTCATCGGGGTGCGCAGCTTCGGCGCCAGGGCCTCCCACGTCGCGGCACACACCGCGGCCTGGGTAACCGGGCTGCAGAACGCCGGGGTCGCCGCCTGTGCCAAGCACTTCCCCGGCCACGGGGACACCGCCACCGATTCGCACCTTGAACTCCCCACGATCGAGGTTGACCTTCAGACGCTGCGCGAGCGAGAGCTGGTGCCCTTCACCGCGGCGATCGCCGCCGGAACCGCCAGCATCATGACCAGCCACATCATGGTCCCGGTGCTCGATGCGCAGAACCCTGCAACCTTCTCCACGGCGATCCTGCAGGATCTACTGCGCGAGGAACTCGGATTCACCGGGGCGATCATTACCGATGCGCTGGATATGGCCGGGGCAAGCGGCGAAACCGGAATCGAGGCAGCCGCGGTGCGCGCACTGGCGGCGGGGGCCGACCTGCTGTGCCTGGGATCGGAGACATCGCCCGAACGCTACGAGCGGATCCTTGCCGCAATCATCGACGCGGTGCATGCAGGTCACCTGGATCCCACGCGCCTGGAGGAAGCGGCCTGGCGGGTTGCCGTGCTTGGCTCGGCATATCCACCCGGTTCCTGCGGCACCCGTGGCCCGGACACGGCCGCTGTGGCCAAGGCCATCCCGGATGCGGCAGCCATCACTTCGGCCTTCGAGATCTCTCCGGCCGCCCGAAGCTGGATCTCGGATCCGTCACCGACAGCGCTGGTCCAGATCGAGACCGAGGCCAACATGGCAGTCGGGCGCGTGCCCTGGGGCCTGACTGCGGCCGGGATCGCAGACACCATCGAAGGTGCCGGTCCAGGGGCAAAGATAGCGCTGGCCGGCCGCGGACTGGATGCGGGGCATCCGGTCTGGCAGCTTGCCGAGAGGCTGCGCTCTCACGGGCGCAACCTCATCGTCGTTGAATGCGGGTGGCCGCGCGGGGGCGCGGACATCGTCACCTTCGGAGCCTCAGCCAGCGTCTCTCGCGCACTTCTGGCACTGTTGGACCCAACCCGTGCGCACGATGCCGGCAGCTGAAGCCCCGCCCGTGCGCCTCCCGCCCCGGCGCGGGATGTGCCGGTTGGGCCGCCCGGGGCCGAACGGGTTAAACTCTAGATCGACGTACTTCTCCCGTTTTGCCGTACCGGTGAAAATTCTTGGATCCACTTAAAGGAACACACACATGGAAGTCTTGATCGCCGCAAACGCCGAAGAAGCCGCGAAGCTTGCCGCAACGGCGGTGCTGGACGGGCTGGCCATGCGCACCTCCGGGAACAATGTCCTGGGCGTTGCCACCGGCTCCACCCCGCTGGGCCTCTACGCGGAACTGGCCAAGGCAGTGGCCAACGGCAAGGCGGACTTCACCAACACACTGGCCTTCGCGCTGGACGAGTATGTAGGTCTCGAAGGCACACACGAGCAGTCCTACCGCCAGACCCTGGTCCACGAGCTCTGCAAGATCATCGGCCTGCGCGAGGAGAACCTGAACACCCCGGACGGCTTCGGCGATTCCGAGGCACAGATCCGTACACAGTCCGCGCACTACGACGCGGCGATCACCGCCGCGGGAGTCGACGTCCAGATCCTGGGCATCGGGGCCAACGGCCACATAGGTTTCAACGAGCCCGGCTCTTCGCTGCGCAGCCGCACGCGCATTAAGCGGCTCTCGGCCAAGACCCGCCAGGACAATGCCCGCTTCTTCGACGGGATCGATTCGGTTCCGACCCACTCGGTGACCCAGGGCCTGGGCACCATCCTGGATGCTCGCCGCCTGGTGCTTGTGGCCACCGGCGCCCACAAGGCCGAAGCGATCGCGACCGCTCTTGAAGGCCCGCTGTCCTCGGCATGCCCGGCCTCGGTTGTGCAGCTGCACCCGGACGCCGTGGTTGTCCTGGACGAAGCCGCCGCCGCCGGGCTGAAGAACCGCGGGTACTACGACGACTGCTCCTCCGGCCTGCAGTTCGGCATTTAGCGTTCCTACGCTTTGGCGCCCGGGAACCCAGCCGTCCCTGGGCACCGAGCGCAAGGGCCGGTTGGTCGGTGGTTCATCCACCGACCAACCGGCCTTTGCGCGTTCGCGCAGTTGTTGCGCAGCTACGTAACTACTTCTTTACTTGCTTCGCCGGCTTGACCACGGTGGCTTCGGCTTGCTCGGACGGCAAAGCGTCGAAATCAAGGTGGCCGGCGGCCTGCCATCCAGGATCGGTGCGCGGGCGCAACACCGGAAGCCCCGTCTCCGCGACAATCAGTGCACCTGCGGCCCAATCGAATTCCTGGGTGCCGTACTCCGCATAGCCATCAAGGGTGCCATCGGCTACCAGGCACAGATCAAGGGCTGCCGAGCCGATCCGGCGCACATTGGCGAAGGAAGGCATCAGCCCCAGCAGCGCCCCCACCTGGAACTGGCGGCGGTCCGCGTCGTACCCGAAGCCGGTGGCCAGCAGCTTGCCCTCGGCGTCCTTGTGGGCCCCGTGCAAGCGCTGGGCCCGCATCGCCCGGCCTCCGCGCCCGGCCACCGACCCGGTGGGCTGCGTTGAATCCACCAGCCAAGCGCCGTCGCCGGCGGCTGCGTAGTACTCGGTGCCCAGCGCCGGCGCGTTGATGGCAGCGGCCAGCCATGCGTGGGTTCCCGCGTCCATCGCTGCCCCGTCGGCGGCAAGCGTGTGTCCTGCCGAGGCACCGGGCTTCTGCTTCGCGGCAGCCGGGGCCAGAGCTTTTTGTTCCGCGGCATCTCCAAGCGGTCCGAAGACAGCGACCGAGGTGCAATAGTAGACGATGCCACGCACGAAGTTCGCCGTGCCGTCCAGCGGGTCGATCGACCAACGGTAGCCCGAGGGGCTCGCCGGGTCGGTGCGCCCGTATTCCTCCCCGCTGATCGCGTCGTTGGGGCGGGCCGCGGCAATCACCTCACGCACCGCGGTTTCGGCGCGGCGGTCAAAGTCTGTCACCCAATCCCCGTCGGCGCTCTTGGTGTCCGTCGCGACCCGGCCCCTGCCGCGTTCGGCCAGCACCGCGGCACCCGCCGCCGCAGCCTCGCGGGCCACGGCCAGCAGCTCCCGAGGCAGAGCAGCGTCCTGGCCGGCCCTTGTTCCAGCTTCTTCGCTTGCCGCATGCAGGTGTTTTGGATTGGTGCTCATGTACTGCTCCTTTGTGGTGGGGAAGTCTGTGGCGCGTACCCGGGCATTGGGCCGTGCGTTGCTTGTCTGCTCTCTCAGGCCCCGGGGTTGGGGCGTCCTTCGACGGACTCGGGCCCAGAGGCAAGCAACAGGTCGAAGCCTTCCTCGTCGAGCACCGGCACACCCAGTGCCACCGCTTTGTCCAGTTTGGAACCAGCGGCCTCCCCCGCCACCAGGTAGGAGGTGTTCTTGGAGACCGAACCAGCTGCCTTGCCGCCGCGGATAATGATCGCTTCCTTGGCTGCGTCGCGGCTGTAGGTCGGCAGCGTGCCGGTCACCACGATGCTCATCCCCGCCAGGTGCTTGAGGATCGATTCGTCCTGCTCGTCTTGCATCCTCACGCCCGCTGCAGACCACGCCGCAATGATCTCCTGGTGCCAGTCGATCTGGAACCACTCGATCAGCGCGTCGGCGATGATCGCACCCACCCCGTCGATCTCAGCCAGTGCTTCCCGGGCGCCGGCGGCACCGATCGCCTCGATGATTGCGACCATCGAGCCGTACCTGTTGGCCAGCGCACGCGAGGCGGTGGGCCCCACATGCCGGATGGACAGCGCAACCAGGACCCGCCAGAGGTCCTTGGTCTTCGCTTTTTCCAGCTCGTCGAAGAGCTTGAGCGTGGTCTTGGTTGGACCCGATTCCTTTTTTGCGGTGGCCTTGGAGTAGAAGTACGGCACCAGCGCGAACTTGCCCGTGCCTGAGCCCTTGGAACGGATCTCACGCCACACCTTGACTTCGGCCAGTGCCTGGCGCAGGGTTGCGTCGGGGTTGCCGGCTGCCAGGTCGAAGACCTGGGATTCGTTGCGCAGCGTCCCGGGGCCGGCCGGAGTGATGACCCCGTGGTTTTGCTCCGGGTCCGGGCCATGGCCGATGGTCAAGGCCTGTGCTGCCTCGTAGCCCAGCGCCTCGATGTCGAAGGCGCCGCGCCCGCCCAGGTGGGCGACGCGCTCGGTGAGCTGGATCGGGCAGGATCGGGCGTTGTTGCAGCGGATGTCCACATCGCCCTCTTTGGCAGGAGCCAGCGGCTCTCCGCAAGAGGGGCAGTGGGTGGGCATGATGAATTCATGCAGGTTTTCCTCGTTGCCGGCACGCAGGGCCATGACGGGTCCGACGATTTCGGGGATGACGTCTCCGGCTTTGCGCAGGATCACGGTGTCCCCGATCATCACGCCCTTGGCCTTGACCACGTCCTGGTTGTGCAGCGTCGCGCGGTTCACCGTGGATCCGGCGACCAGCACCGGGTCCATGATGCCAAAGGGGGTGACGCGCCCGGTGCGCCCGACCTGCACCTGGATGTCACGCAACACGGTGTTCACTTCCTCCGGCGGGTATTTGTAGGCCACGGCCCAGCGCGGCACCCGGGAGGTGAAACCGAGGTTCCGCTGGATCTCGAAGGAGTCCGCCTTCACCACGATGCCGTCAATCTCATGGAGCAGGTCGTGGCGGTGCTCTCCGTTGTCCTTGATGAAGGACAACACCTCATCCAGGGTGCCGACGACCCTGGAATACGGGGATACCGGCAGACCCCAGGACTCCATGAGCCCATAGGTCTCCGACTGGGTCTTGGCCTCCAATCCCTGGCGCACGCCGAAACCGTGGACGAACATCTTCAGTGGGCGTTTGGCGGTCTCGGCCGGGTCCTTCTGCCGCAGCGATCCGGCCGCGGCGTTGCGCGGGTTGGCCAGCGGGGCCTTGCCTGCCTCGATGAGCGCCTCGTTGTAGGAGGTGAAGTCTGCCGAGGGGATGAAGATCTCCCCGCGGACCTCGACCTCCTCGGGCCAGTCTTCACCGGCGAGCTGCGTGGGAATGACCTTGATGGTGAGCACGTTGTGGGTCACGTCCTCACCGGTGGCCCCGTCCCCTCGGGTCGCCGCGCGCACCAGCTTGCCGTGGCGGTAGAGCAGGTTCACCGCCAATCCGTCGATCTTGACCTCGCAGAGCCACTTGAGCTCATGGCCGGCGGCCCGCAGTGCCGCGTTGGCCTCGGTTTTCCGCCCCCAAGCGGTGACCTCCTCGAGGGAGAAGACATCCTCCAGGGAGTACATGCGCGAAAGGTGCTCCACCGGCGAGAACGCGGCAGAGACCTCGCCGCCGACTTCCTGGGTGGGTGAATCGTTGGCGACGATCGCCGGGTGCTGCGCCTCGATCAGTTCCAGGCGCGAGTACAGAAGATCGAACTCGGCATCGGAGACCAGCGGTGCGTCCTCGAGGTAGTACGCCGCACGGTGCTTGCGGACCTCGTCGATCAGCTGTTGGTATTCCTGGCGCAAGGCATCCTCGGGAACCGCCGAGCCGGGGGCTTCGACGGTCTGGGTTCCCGCGGAGGCGGGCGCCGTGCCCGGGACGGGCAGGTTCGGGACAGGATTCGGTGTCGGTTCTTCGGGGTTCACCACTCCATTTTGCCCCAGAAACCTCCTCCGGCGGTGCCGGGAGGCGATGGGCGTGTGGCGGGTCGCAGCGTGGGCGCTTCGTTTCAGGCGCCCGGCGCAACGATATCGACGATGACCACCGAGATGTTGTCCCGGCCGCCGCTGGCCAGTGCCTCGTCGATGAGCTTGCCCACCGCTTCGTCGCGATCCGGGAACTGGTCAAGGATCCGCTGAATCGCCGCGTGCTCGACCTCCCCGGTGAGCCCGTCGGTGCACAGCAGGTAGCGGTCCCCGGGACGCGGGATGTGGAACTGGGTGTCGGGGCTCGAGTTCCCGCCGGTGCCAAGGGCCCGGGTGATCAGGTTGCGTTGCGGGTGGATGCGCGCCTCGGCCTCGGAAATGATCCCGGAGTCGATGAGTTCCTGGACGGCTGAGTGGTCCCGGGTGAGCTGGGTCAGGACCCCTGCGCGCAGACGGTAGCCGCGCGAGTCCCCGACGTTGAGAAGCATCAGACGCTCGGTGCCATCTTCAGGTGCCGTGCCGGGCGAGGGCAGCGCGGTGACCTTGTCGGAGGTGTTGGCCACCGGGTTGACGCCCGTGCCCGGATCGGCGGCACGTGCTGCATCGATCACGGCGCGCGGCATCACATCGGTGCTGGGTTCGACGTCGTGTCCGGCCCCGGGTTCGTCCTCCGATTCCTGGGTGCTGTCCAGGTAGCGCGGTTCGCCAATGGCCGCGATCTGCGGGTGCAGGGCCTCGGTGCGGGTCGGCACCGGCGGGGTCGGCGCAGATGTTGCCGGCAGCGCAGAGGTCTCGGGACTCGATGATTGGGACCGGGGCCACGGGCTCCCTCCGTCCTCTACGCGCACCAGCGCCAAGGCACACAGCGTGGTTCCGCCGCGCGAACCGATGGCTTGACGAATCCGTGCATCGGCGGTTGTCACCGCAGCCAACACGTCGCGTGCGCGAGGCAGCAATGCCGGTACGTTGCCGGGCCGCCCGGAAACCGTTTCCGACGTTGCATGCCCGCCGAGGGCGAGCTCGTTCAGCGACTGCAGGCCCAGCGACGAGGCCAGGTCACCGGCTTCGTGCCCGCCCATGCCGTCGGCAACGGCGAACATGGTCCCGGCATCCAGCACCGCGTCCTCGTTGACGGCGCGGCGCAGCCCGATGTCGGTTGCCGCCGTGCCCCGAAGGTACCCAAATCCATAGCGCATCTAGTCCAGCACCAATCCTGATCCGGTTCCCGGGGCCAGACGGACCGGGGTGACGTCCCCGAACCCGCGAACCGCCGTGGTCTCCTGGGGGTGCAACACGAACCTGTCATCCCCTGCCAGCGTGGAGGCGGTGAGTTCGTCGGTGAGCACTGTGCCCGGCTCGGCAAGTGCCGTCAACCGCGCGGCAAGGTTCACCGTCGGTCCGTAGATATCGCCCAGCCTCGAGAGGATGCGGCCCCAGACCATCGAGACCCGGGTGTTGGGCAGCAGGTCGTCGGCGGCGAACTCCTTGGACATCGTCAGGGAGATCTGGGCACCGGCCTGCGGGGTCTCTGCAACGAAGAGCACCTCGTCCCCGATGGTCTTCACCAGCCGCCCGCCGCCGATGGAGATGATTTCCGCGCACTTGGATTCGAAGCGTTGCACCAGCTGGGCCAAGGTGCGTTCGTTCATCCGGCGCGAGAGCGAGGTGTAGGAGACCAGGTCGGCAAAGCCGACGGCCCGCGCCAACGGCAACGGTGCGTCGTCCTCGGATCCGTCGCGTCCCTCCGCGGATGCCGCCAGGCCAGTCTCGGCGCGGATCGCCAACCGGTGCACGGCAGCGTTCAGCTGCCGACGCCAGGAGTAGACCAGCAGCTGTTCGAGCGGAGCGATGAGCTCGGGCAGCAGGTTCACCAGGTTGCGCCGGGCCTCGGGATCACTCATCTTTTGGTTCTGCACCATGTCCTCGACCAGCGCCTCGACCTGCCAGACGACCATGCGGTCCGTCATTTGGCCGATGGAGCGGGTCAGCGAGATCGCTGTTTCCTCGGTCAGCTTCCCCTCACGCACCATGTCGATCATCAACTTCAGTGCGTCCTGGTCCACGGTCGTGAAGAAGACCTCTTCGTCGCCCAGATTGGGGAATCCAATGGCACGCCACAGCTTGCGCGCCGAGAGCAGGGAGACTCCGGCGCCGGCGGCCGTTTCGCGTTGGCGCATGGTGCGTTCGGCACCCAGCAGGCGGCGTTCCAGGTCGTGGACCGCGTCCCGTGTCGATCCAGGTGTACTCTCATCGGCCTGTTCGGGCCGACGCATGGCCTCGACCAGGTCCGCCAGCGGGTCGGCGAGCGCCGGCTCGATCTCGGTTTCCGGCGGCGCGGGCGAGGTGTGCGGGGAGCCGCTGGAGTCAACGGGCTGGGTCTCGGAGGTATCTGCCGGATGCCGCAGGGCGCGTGCCGCATCGCGGGCAGCGGTGGGCGCGACGGGTTGGGTGTCCGTCTCGGGCGACCGCTCACTCATGCTCAGTCCATTCTGATTGTTCGGGGGGCTGCTGGTGGCGTGCCTCGTGCATTGGATCCATCGACGGGTCTGCGCCGCCTTCTTCCATGTTTACACCATCAAGCCGTGGGAAGTGTGGCAGGGCGGTGATCGCCCCGATGCAATAACCCCGCATGAGGGCGACCGCAGGAACGTGGGGGATGTTGAATCGTTGTTCGGCCATCACCACCGCCAACGTCCCGGGGGCTTTTTCCGGTGCGTTGGCTCTCACCCCAGCAACAATATCGTGAATTGCGTATAACCCGATGGATTGTTGTCGTCCGAGGCTGCGTCCGCGCTTGGTCACGATGCGTTCGGTGGTCAGGAACGTGTAGCTGTTGGCCCAGCGCAGCCAGGGGCGCAGGCACCAGATGAACAGCAACACGGAAAACACGCTCAGCAGCAGCGCCAGGAAAAGGGGTCGCGCTTCATTTGCCCACGGGTCCAAGTCGGTGCGCAGCAACCATCCGCCCAGGTAGCAGCCGCCTGCCAGCAAGACGAGGAAACCAAAGAACGGCCCGCGCAGCGCCCGTCGGTGCGCACGGGTCTTCACAAGCACTCGCTCGCGCTTCCCCAATACCAATTTCACGTCCCGGCTCCTTCAACCCACACACCGGTTATGCGTGCCGGCCCTACCTCTTCAATCCTAAAGCCAGCGCCCCCATGTTTTGGGTCCGCACACAGCACATGGATACATGGGTTTCCCGAAACCGGCCCTGTTCCCCGCAACGTTCCGGCATGCCAGCGGCCCCGGAGCCGGCTTACGCGTAGGAGCCGTCGGAGCGCCGCAGGTGGTAGACGTCCCCGGCGAGCACGTTGTGCAACGTGCCGCTGGGCTCGCGGACCGTCAATGAGCCCTCGGTGTCCAGGTCCACGGCGGTGCCGCTGAGCACATTGCCGTTGGGCAGGTGCGCATCGACCTGGTGTCCGATCGTCACCATCACCGAGCGCACCAGTTCGCGCAGCGTGGCCGCGGTTTCTTGGCCTTGTGCCGTGCCGGTGCTCGCGCTTGCCGGTTCCAGTCCATAGCCGGCGTGTGCCGATGCGTTGCCCCCTACGCGCTCGAACGCCCTGAACAGGTGGGCCACCCGGCGCAGGTAGCCACCAAGCAGCAACGTCCGATCCAGCGTCTGCGAACCCAGCAGCTCCAGGCTCGAAGCCGTCTCCACCGGCAGTTCCCCTGCAGTGAGGCTGACGTTCAATCCGGCGCCGACAACAACCACCGGGCCGGCATCGGTCATGACCAGCTGGGCCAGCAGTCCGCAGACCTTCTTGCCGCCGGCGACCACGTCGTTGGGCCATTTCAGCCCGGCCGCCAGGGATGCATCCTGGCGCAGGGTTTGTACCATCGCCGTGGCGCAGAGCATCGAGAGCCAGGCCAGCCCCGATTGGTCGAAGCCCGCCACCGGACGGAAGTAGATACTGGCTGCGAGCGCACTGCGAGCCGGCGCCTGCCAGCTCCGCCCCAGGCGCCCGTGGCCCTGCACCTGTTCCTCGGTGATCTCCACGGACAGGTTGGCCAGCGCCGCCCTTGCGGCACGGGCAGCCAAGTCGTCGTTGGTGGATCCTGTCTGTTCACTGGTGAACAGCTCCCCCATCTGCGCATCATCCATCACCCGGCGCAGCGCCGAGGCGTCCAACGGTGCGCGCAGGCCGGCCGTGGCGGCGTGGGATGTTGGCGGTGTTGCTGCCGGCTGGGGGTTTGGTTCGTTGCTCATGCCCCCAGACTATCGATCCATCCGCGTTGTGCCACAAGTGCCGGGGCTTTGGGCTGCCCGCTCCGCTCCTAGAGGAAGATGTCCGGGACCAACCGGGATTCAGGGGCGCCCATCGAATACCCGGAAAGGTCGCTGACCCCGGTGGAAGCCAGCACCGCCTCGTCGGTGAAGAAGTTCCCGCTGCAGCTTCGCGCGTCGCTGGTGATGATGGCGTGGGCGGCATCGGCCACGATGCGCGGCGAGCGTGCGGCCTTGACCAGCTGCTCGCCGCCAGGCATGTTGCGGATCGCCGCGGTGTCGATCAGGGTCGCCGGCCACAGCGAGTTGGCACCGATGCCGGTGCCGCGAAGTTCCTCGGCCAGCCCCAGGGTGGTCATGCTCATCCCGTACTTGGCCATCGTGTAGGCCAGGTGCTCCCCCGCCCACTTCGGATCCAGGTTCAGCGGCGGGGACAAGGTGAGGATGTGCCCGTTGGTGCTTTTGCGCAGGTGTGGCAGGGCAGACTTGGACAGCAGGAAGGTGCCGCGGACATTGATGTCCATCATCAGGTCATAGCGCTTCATCGACACGTCGCCGGTCTTGGACAGGTCGATTGCCGAGGCGTTGTTGACCACCACGTCGATGCCCCCGAAGCGCTCGACGGTCTGCTCGACGGCCGACAGCACGTCATCGTCGTTGCGCACATCCCCCACGATGGCCAGGCCTTGGCCGCCGGCGGCGGTAATTTCATCCGCCGCGGTAAAGACGGTACCTTCGAGGTTGGCCTGCGGTGTTGCGGTCTTGGCCATAATTGCCACGTTGGCACCCTCCGCCGCAGCCCGCAGCGCGATGGCCAGCCCGATCCCGCGGCTGCCTCCGCTCATCAAGATGGTCCTGCCGCTCAGCGACTTGGAGTTGGCGGCGATTACGTCACGGTTCGATTCACTCATGTGAGCCACGTTACTGGAACCCCCGCCACTTAAGCTACTTGTCAGTAACTTGTTTTATGGATGAGTCGACCCCCAACACGGCACGATCTTGTAGCTTTCCTACACACATTTGGGCACAAAGCCTCATTAGACTGGCCAAGGTGGCATTCTCGTTGTGCCTTTCCTACTACGTAACTACTTCAAGGGAGCCATGGGATGACCCAGAGCAGCATCGCTGACGCCACGGAATCGATCGACCTGTCAACCACGGCAGGAAAGATCGCAGAGTTCCGTCGCCGCGAGGCCCTCGCCCAGGCGCCCTCGGGCGCCGAGGCCATCGAGAAGCAGCATGCCCGCGGCAAGCACACCGCCCGCGAACGCATCGAGATGCTCCTTGACGAGGACTCCTTCATCGAGTTCGATGCGCTCGCCGTGCACCGCACCTCCGCCTTCGGGATGGACAAGAAGCGCCCGCTGGGCGACGGCGTAGTCTCGGGCTACGGCACCGTGGACGGACGCCAGGTCGCGGTCTATTCCCAGGACTTCACCGTCTACGGCGGCTCCCTCTCCCAAGTCAACGGCGAAAAGATCGTCAAGGTCCAGGAATTCGCGCTGCGCAACGGATGCCCGGTCGTGGGCATCAACGACGGCGGCGGCGCACGCATCCAGGAGGGTGTTGCCTCGCTGGCGATGTTCGCCGACATCTTCCGCAACAACGTCCACGCCTCCGGCGTGGTCCCGCAAATTTCCCTGATCATGGGCCCGTGCGCCGGCGGCGCCGCCTACTCCCCCGCACTGACCGACTACGTGATCATGGTGGACAAGACCAGCCACATGTTCATCACCGGCCCCGACGTGATCAAGACCGTCACCGGCGAGGAAGTCGACATGGAGACCCTGGGCGGTGCGCGCCAGCACAACGCCACCACCGGCACGGCCACCTACCTGGCTACCGACGAGTCCGACGCCATCGAGTTCTGCAAGGAACTGCTTGAGTTCCTGCCCTTGAACAACATCTCCGATGCACCCACCGTGGAATTCGACGAGGAGCTGGAGCCCACCAAGGAGGACCTCGACCTCGATACGCTGATCCCCGACTCGGCCAACCAGCCCTACGACATGCGCACCGTCATCGAACACATAGTGGACGACGGGATCTTTTTGGAGATGCAGTCGCTCTATGCACCCAACGTGATGATCGGCTACGCCCGCGTCGAAGGGGCCACCATCGGCATCGTTGCCAACCAGCCGATGCAGTTCGCCGGCACCCTGGACATCGCCGCGTCCGAAAAAGCAGCGCGCTTCGTGCGCAACTGCGACGCCTTCAACATCCCGATCCTCACCCTGGTCGATGTACCGGGCTTCCTGCCCGGCAAGGACCAGGAGTTCCAGGGCATCATCCGCCGCGGCGCGAAGCTTCTCTACGCTTACGCCGAGGCCACCGTGCCCAAGCTGACGGTCATCACCCGCAAGGCCTACGGCGGGGCGTACATCGTGATGGGCTCAAAGAAGCTCGGCGCCGACATCAACCTGGCCTGGCCTACCGCGCAGATCGGCGTGATGGGAGCCCAAGGAGCGGTGAACATCCTCTACCGCCGCGACCTTGCGGCCGTTGCCGCCGAGGGAGGGAACGTGGAGGCACAGCGCACCGCGATCATCGAGGGTTACGAGGCAGAACTGCTCAACCCCTACCAGGCAGCCGAGCTTGGCTACGTCGATGCCGTCATCGCCCCCTCCGAAACCCGCCTGCAGATCGTTCGCGGCCTGCGCGCCACACGGGACAAGCACACCGCCCTTCCGGCCAAGAAGCACGGGAACATTCCGCTGTGATAGATAACCAGCACGCCGAACTTGCCTCCGAAGCCGCCCCGGCGTGCCTGCAAGTCACCCACGGGAACCCCACGGCCGAAGAACTCGCCGTGTTGGCTGCCATCGTCTCCGCGCTGGGCTGCCAAGATAGCACCGATCCGGCGCCCTCGGGCACCGAGATACGACGCGGACGGATCCGTCGGCGACGGGAGCTGAACGGGGCCCCGCTGCCGTGGAAGGTCGGGCGCCACTAGCGGCACGCCCGGTGCGTCTTTGACGCCCGGGCCAGGGAAAACACCGCCAAGTTCTTCAGTAACGCTTTCAGAAGCGCCTAGGCTGGTGTCATGACCAACTCCATACCCGTGCGCACCCCCAGCGCCATTGACGCCGTCGCCAACGAGTACTTCACCCGCCTGCTCGAGCTCGTTCCGGAATTTTCCACCGAGCTCGGGCTGCCGGGCAACGAGGCAGCCTACTCGGACTATTCACCATCCGGGGTTGCTGCCATGACCGCCGCTGCACGCGAGGCACTGGAGAAGCTCGAACCGCTTACGCCCGTGGACGCCATCGACGAAACCACCCTTGATGCCATGCGCGAGCGACTCGGCCTGGATATCGAGATCGCCCAGACGCGTTGGACAGAGCTGAACAACATCGCCTCCCCCGCCCAGGGCGTGCGTGCCATTTTCGACTTGATGCCACAGGAAACCTCCGAGCACTACGGGTTCATTGCCCAGCGGATGCACAACGTGCCGGCAGCGCTGGACGGATACATCGCCTCATTGCGCGACTCCGGCGCCCGCGGACTGGTAGCCGCCGAGCGCCAGGTCTCGATCGTGATCACCCAGGGGCGCGACTACGCCAAGGACGGCGGCTTCTTCGATTCCCTCGCCGAAGCCGGCAGCGCGGTGGATCCTGAGCTCGGCGAGGCCTTGGCCGTCGGCGCTGCGGCCGCCAAGGCAGCCTACCTGCGCCTTGCCAAGGTCCTTGAGCGCGAACTGCTGCCGCTTGCGCCGGAAAAGGACGCGATGGGGCGCGAATACTATGCATTGATGTCTCGCCGATTCCTGGGCGCAGCCGTGGACCTGGATGAGACCTATGCATGGGGCGTGAACGAACTGGCCAGGATCATCGCCGAACAGGAACGCGTAGCGGAGCAAATCCTCCCCGGTGCCTCCATCGAGGAAGCCAAGGAAGTCCTGAACCAGGATCCCTCCCGCCAGTTGTCAGGGACAGAGGCGTTGCAGGTGTGGATGCAGGAGAAATCCGATGCGGCGCTGGCAGCCCTGGGCGGCACCCACTTCGAGATACCCGCCCCGATGGATAACATCCAGTGCATGATTGCCCCCACCCAGGAGGGCGGCATCTACTACACCGGACCGTCGGATGACTTCAGCCGTCCGGGTCGCATGTGGTGGTCGGTGCCCGAGGGCGAAGACCAGTTCACCACCTGGGCCGAACTCACCACCGTCTATCACGAGGGGGTTCCGGGCCACCACCTCCAGATCGCCACCGCGGTCATGGCCCGCGACACCCTCAACAATTGGCGCCGGCACGCGTGCTGGGTCTCGGGCCATGGCGAGGGGTGGGCGCTTTACGCCGAATCCCTCATGCACGACATGGGCTTCCTCTCCGATCCGGGCGACTTCATGGGCATGCTCGATGCCCAGCGCATGCGTGCCGCCCGAGTCGTCTTCGATATCGGTGTACACCTGGAACTCGAGATCCCCGAGGCATGGGGATCCGGGACCTGGGACAGCGAAAGCGGCTACGCGTTCCTGGAAAAGAACCTGGACATCTCCCGCGGGCAACTGGACTTCGAGTTCACCCGCTACCTCGGCTGGCCGGGCCAGGCACCCTCATACAAGGTCGGGCAGCGCTTGTGGGAACAGATCCGCGATGAGCGAGCCGTCCGCGCCGGGGAAGACTTCGACCTGAAGGCCTTCCACACCCAGGCGCTGGGTCTGGGCTCGGTGGGTCTTGACACCCTGGGAAAGGCCCTGCTCGCCTAGTCGAGAACTTTGTGTACGGCACCGCGGGCACCGTCTGAACAGATGGTGGCCGCGGTGCCCCTGCCAACACTCCAACGCCAAATGCCAAATGCCAAATGCCACGATATCTGACTAGCCGTTTTGCATAATACGGGATCACTCCCGACGCGTTTGTCCATTCCCATAGCCTTAATCCACCGAAGATTTTGGGTTTCCGGCGGTTTAAACACGAAATGCCCGTCTTCTCACGGATCGTTGGACTTACCACAGAACAACTTTCCAAGGAAAAACGGCACCTCGTAGATGCAAGCTTCCCGCCATCCCTCAGCTGTGTCAGGTTCCTTCGATGAACCGAACCACGTCTCCACCGCAGGACTGCTACCGGCCATGACCCAAGCAAGCAAGGCACAGCTGCATGAGTTTGGCCGGCAAACAGTTGAGCGTACCCACGGACAAGGGCGCGAACGCCGGGCTGAAGCTCGTTTCCCTTGTCGCCGGGATGCTCGCCGGTGCCGATTCCATTGACGGCTCGGCCATGCTTCGCCACGGAGCCATGAAGAAGATGTTCACCGCCTGCTACACACGATCGACCCTGGGATCCTTCCTGTGCTCCTTCACCTTCGGGCACGTGCGCCAGTTCGACACGGTGGCATCCCGCTTTCCGTTGGATCTGAACCGCAAAGCCCCGCTGCTGGGAGACGTTGCCACTGATCAGTACGTTTACCTCGCCGCGGACAACACAATCCTTGTGGTCCACGGATACAAGTAGCAGGGCGTGGGTTACGGATACTCCGGTGTTCGTGGACTCAACGTCATGCCGGCCAGCGTTTCCACACAGGACTCGGTCCCGTTCATCGCGGCCCGACGCTTGCGCAAAGGAACGGCGAACTCGGCATGCGGCTCCAAGAACCTAGTTGCCGAAGCAGTATGCACAGTGCAGCGTTGCCAACCGGGTGCCCCAATACGCTGCCGTTTCGACTCCGCCTATTACGGCTACGCTCCGATATCGGCAGCCATGGCCGCCGGTGCACAAATCTCGGTGACGGCCCGTATGGACCCGGCGGTGAAACGAGCCATCACCCAGACCCCGGCCAAGGCGTGGAAAATGACCCACTCCACCGATGCAATCTTTGACGAGACCACCAAAGCCTTGGTTTCCATCGCCGAATAAAGCCGAAATCGATTTCACCGCCTTCTCCTCCCCCTAAGAAAGCCGAACGCGTTCCTGGACGTTTGGTGGTGCGTCGGATCCCGGAGCTGAACCCCAGAGCCGCCCCGGGCCAAGGAACACTCTTTGACGATCACTGCTTCCACGCGTTCTTCACCACCATCGGTGCAAAGGCCCTGGACACCGTCGCAGCGGATAAAACCCACCGCCAGCACGCAGTGATCGAGCAGATCAACGCGGATTGGAAGGACAGTGCCGTGGCACATATGTCCTCAGGACATTTCGGGGCGAACAGGTCCTGGTTGGTTGCGGCGGTCATGGCCTGGAACCTCGCCCGCGCCACCGAGATCCTCGCATCAGGAACCTTGACCAAGGCCAAGAACGCTGCGGTGCGTCAAAAGCTCGTCGACGTACCGGCTCATATCGCGACAAGCGCCAAGAAAACTAGATTCCCCATGCCGGTGAACTGGCCCTGGCAACCCGCATGGGAACGGCTCTACACCGCCTTCCACGCACCACTCCAAGTCGCATAGAAACCGTCCAACCAGCTGTCACCGGCGATACCAAGAAACCATCATGGAACACCCCACTCACCGGCAGTGAGGTCAGCAAGATTTCCGCGTCCGAAGTCGAAACCGCCCCTGACCGCCGAGAACAAACAACGGTCAGAAGCGGATCGGTGGATTCAGGCATAGGTTTTAGGGTGAAGTCAAGGGTGAAAGGGCACTCCAGGACTGAATTCAGAACAGGATCCTGCGATAGTTATACGTGACACTAAGAACAACGTTGATGTGACCAATACCCGGGAAATCGGAAACTCCACCTCGCGTACTAAAGCGTTTATCGCCTGAGAAGTTCGAAGTATGGCACGGATGCAATGCTTGGGGGCTGCATCACTGCCGAGATAGGGACTATTCCGAGTCAGGTTTGGTGGAAGACCCCTTCCTCGAGGCTCATCGAGTGCCACCGCAACCGCGCACGAAGCGCACCGATCGACGCATCGTGCGACGTGTCCGGAATCCCGCTGAAGCACAACTACTCGATGGCTTCAAACTCCTTGATGGTGAACAACCCTTGGACCCGTGCCGCTTCCAATGCAGAAGCCCTGTCGGAAACCTCCAGCTTGCGGTAGATACTGCGCAGCTGGCTCTTGACAGTATTGATCGACACGAATTGCCGTTCGGCGATTTCCGCTGTCCTTCCGGTGGAAAGCAGCTCACCCAGTACCGCAAGCTCCCGCGAGCTCAGCATCGGACCGCCCAGCCCTCCGGGGATGTTCGAGGTTATTCGCTGGTCGATGTTGAGGTTGATGCCCAGCTCCTTGGCCGCAGCCAGAACCCGCTCCAGGTCCGGTCCCGGCAACAGATTCAGGGACAGCCCCAATCCGTATTCCCGTCCCAGTGCTGCGACAGTGAGCAACGCCTGTGCCGCAGCCGGGGCGTTGCCCAGCTGCAACGTCGCACCCAACACCAAAACTGCCTGTTGGAATCGCGTACGAGGCTGCACGGTGGACCCCAGCACCGTGCACAAACGCAGTGCCTCCGCCGCTTCACCGCGAGCCAACCGCACCCGAGCCTGCAGCAAAGCCCGCGAAGTTTCTTGACCGGACTTCGCGGCGATCTTCAGCGCAGAAGCGGAATCGCCCACCGCAAGGTTCAACAGACAGGAGGCAGAAATAAGCATTTGCTTGCCGTTCTTCTGCACGACCGGCTGTTCGCGTTCTCGAACCAGGTATCCCTGCATACGCACCAACGACGTCGCCGTCTCGCCGCTAATGACCGCGAGCAAAGCATCTGCCCATCGAATGACCGGCCAAAATTCGTTGTTGTGTTCATCGATGCGCAGCAACTGCGCCCATCTGGCCGCATCATCAAAACGCTGCCCTTCAACGGCACATATAAACGAAGCAATCCGGAAGGGACTGGCGAAGTAGGCGTTGGTCTCCGGATTGGACCAATGCTCAGGCAAGGATTCAGCCAATACGGCGGAAGCCCTGTGGATGTCCCCGCCCATGGCATGGAGGTAGGCCTGGACCGTCGCCGCATACCTGTCACTCTCCGTCCTGTTATGCCGATGATCCGCCGAGACACCCATCTCCGAAGCGGTAAGTGCCTCGTTGACAGCGCCGGCGGCGTGCAGGCTCAACGCCAACTGCACTAGCATCGGCCCCTCAAACGATCCGAGTCGGTCACGCTCCTCGGGACTCATCTCCCGATACATCGCCACGCCGCCTCGCGCTGTGCGCAGCGACAACTCACCTATCCCGCTAAGCCTGGATGCCACCGACTCGATCACCACCATGAAGAGCCGATCGACGGGCGGCATCTTGCGCCCCACCGTGCGGGCACCGGCGGCCGCCAAAGCCAGCAGTTCCAAGGTCTTGAGCTTAAACTTTCCCGTGGCACTGTATGCGATAGCCAAGCAGATGGCCAGCAGCGGGAACCTGGCCAGCACTGCCATCGGGAGCTCGTCGAGCAACGGGGCACTTCGGATGCCAAATTCACCCGTGATGTACTCATCGAGATGCATGCGCAAGACATCGGACGCCAGTTGGTGGTCGGGGATCGCCAAGGCATGACGCAGGGCGCGAAACGCGGACCCTTGATCCATCTCGAAGCGCGCACAGATGCGCTGCAACGACTTCAGCCGCTGGGCATCCGAGGCCATGTAGCTCTCCAACAGCACCTGCCGAAGCACCGGGTGCAGGGCGTATTCCGCATCCACGTTTCGTGAAGACCGGAAGACCAAACCTCGGCGTTCCAAGTCCGGCAACCAGTTCCCCGAGCGATTCGGTGCGATCAAGGGCAACAATTCCGAGGGCACCTCCGTGGGCACGGCGAGCCGCGCCAGGAAGTCAAGTTGCCCCGGAGCCAATGCCTCGGCATCCAACATCATTTTCACATCACGGGCCACGGCCCGGCGAACACCTGAGAGGTAGGACTTGGACTGCGGATCGATTTGGCCCAGCCCAACGCTTGGCGAAAGCAGGGGCGAAGCCGGCTCGTCGGTTTTTTCCGAAGCCC
Organism: Paeniglutamicibacter antarcticus; assembly: GCF_039544305.1. Lineage (NCBI taxonomy): Bacteria > Bacillati > Actinomycetota > Actinomycetes > Micrococcales > Micrococcaceae > Paeniglutamicibacter > Paeniglutamicibacter antarcticus. Next base: position 37,339 of record NZ_BAABLK010000027.1, on the reverse strand, counting down.
GGGCAGGAACCGGACGCTCCATCGTTTCGGCCCGCAGCTTGGCAATACGCATCAGCTGCGGCGTACCCCCCAGGTCCTTGGCCAAATGCATGGCGAACTGTTCCAAAGCGGTCCCGCGGAAATACGCCGCCGCCTCCTCCGCGTTGAAGCTGAACTCATACGGTGGAAGCACCGTGACCCCAAATGGCAGCAACGTGCGTCGACGTTCAAGTTCCAGATACTCGCGGGTCATCATAAGCAACCGGCGTCCGGGATGCTCCCGAACCATTTTTTCCAGGATGCGCTTGAACGGGCCTTCGTGCCGGACCCCGAACCCGGAGAGCACCACCAGGTGCGAGTCCGGATCCGTGGCATCGACAAAGTGGCGTTGCAGTTCGGCTTCCAAGGACTCCACGGAGTCATCGCAATCGATCCAACTCCAGCTATGGTCCCGCGGCTCATTTCGGGAAAGCCATCCGTGAACAGCCACCCGTTTGCCGGCACCGCGCGGCGCCCTGGCAATGACCAAGGGGGATGCCACCGCATGATCGAGCAGTCGGTCGAGACGCTTTCTGGTCAGCCCATCTTTGGCCCTCCCCCAAACCATGCGTTTCGTGCCTCCGTTGCCCGTCAGGTCTTCCGCGGGGCCCGCGGGCCACGTCGCGCATGCGCGAAGAAGTGCCAGCACGCATCGATTGTGTGTAGGTGGCATGGCCAGCTTAACACCGGGCGGCCGAAATGTGTGATGGCCCACAAACCCCCCATTCCAAGGCAGTCCCAGGGCCTCCTTCGTAACATGGCTCAATGCTGACTGTCCTTCGCCGGGCTTGACGACCTAGCTTCGTTACGTGACTACCTCAAAATCAACGCCCAAGAGGCGCATCCCCGCTTGGGCCACGGCATTTGGCCCGCAGATCATCATCGCCCTGATCGTGGGTCTTGGCCTTGGCCTGCTGGCCAAGTACACCGGCCATTCCAAGGACACGCCCACAGGCCTGGGCACCACTCTGGCTACGCTGGGCTCCAGCTACGTCTCGCTGCTCAAGGCAGCGGTGATCCCCTTGGTCTTCTTCGCCGTGGTGGCATCGATCGCCAACCTTTCCAAGGTGACCAATGCCGCGCGGCTGGCCTGGCAGACGATCCTCTGGTTCGCCATCACCTCGCTGATCTCCGTGGTCATCGGCATGCTTTTGGGCACCATCCTGCGCCCTGGCGCAGGCACCGGGCAGAGCACCCCGGAGGAATTCACCGGACGCACCGGCGACTGGTGGGCCTTCCTGATAGGCATCATTCCCTCCAACTTCCTGGGACTCGGCGCCACCTCTGACGTGGCCGAAACCGGTGAGGTGAGCACCTCCTTGAGCTTCAACGTCCTCCAGGTGCTGGTCATTGCTATCACCGTGGGCATCGCCGCGCTCAAGGTCGGCGAAGCCGCCCGGCCATTCCTAGACTTCTCCGCAGCCACCCTGGCCGTGATCCAAAAGATCCTGTGGTGGATCATCCGTCTTGCCCCTCTGGGCACCGTGGGCTTGATCGGCAATGCCGTGGCTTCCTACGGCTGGGACACCATCGGTGCGCTGGGCAAGTTCTCGCTGGCCATCTACATCGGCCTGGCCCTGGTGCTCTTCGTGCTCTACCCGGTGCTGGTGCGCCTGCACGGGTTGAGCATCAAGCAGTACTTCTCCGGTGTTTGGCCCGCTGTGCAGCTCGGCTTCGTGTCGCGTTCCTCCATCGGCACCCTGCCGCTGACCCAGCGCGTAACCGAACGCAACCTGGGCGTCCCCTCGGGCTACGCATCCTTCGCAGTGCCCTTGGGCGCAACCACCAAGATGGACGGCTGCGCGGCAATCTATCCGGCGATCTCCGCGATCTTCGTCGCACAGTTCTTTGGCATCGACCTCGCGCTCACCGATTACCTGTTGATCGCACTGGTCTCCGTGCTGGGATCGGCTGCCACCGCCGGGACCACCGGGGCCGTGGTCATGCTGACCCTGACACTCTCTACCCTGGGCCTGCCGCTGGCCGGCGTGGGACTCATCCTGGCCGTCGACCCGATCCTGGACATGGGCCGCACCGCGGTCAACGTCGCCGGGCAGGCATTGGTTCCGACCATCGTCGCCAAGCGGGAAGGCATCCTCGATGAGGAGCTCTACAACGCCCCGCGGAACGGGGACCCGTTCAGCGATGAGTCCAAGGCTGATGCCCAAGCCGCGGAATCCAAGGAACGGCACCCCGACCCGGCAACAGTAGGCTAGCACCGCAGCCTTGGGATAGTCACGGCAAAATCATGGGTGGGCCGCTTGGTTCCCGGGAGGCGCAAGCTCCCGGAAAACCAGATGGCCCGCCCATTTTTGTCTCCTCCTCAACATCGACAACCGGACCCAAACGAAGTTGCACCCAATGCAAACTTGCACGTAGTGTAGAGCGAGTGATCACCTCCCCTGCGCCCTCGCGACGCGAAATCAACAAGGCCGCCACACGCCAGGCCATCGTGCACGCCGCCTTCGATCAACTCGAATCCGGCGGGTACGACGCTCTGACGGCCGAATCGATTGCCGATGCCGCCGGGGTCTCGCGCCGCACCTTCTTCAACTACTTCCCCTCCATCGAAGCCGCGCTGAACGAGCCGACCAAGCTCCTGCTAGAGAACGCCGTCGCCGTGCTCGATGAACTTGACCCGGAACTCGAGCTGCTTTCTGCCGCGGTGAGCATCGTGGAATCCCTCGTGGACCCGGCCCTGCTGGAGCCCATCGCGAGCCTCTACCTGCTGGTTGACGAGCACCCGCAGATGGCCAGGATGCAGCTCGAGGCGTGGAACGACTGCGCCGAGGCGCTCACCGCGATCATCACTGCGCGCACCCCGCATGGCACGCCGCTGGCAGCCACGGTCTTCGCCCATTGCGTCGTGGGAGCCGGCAAGGCCGCCTTCGCCCAATGGTCCCGCGAACTTTCCGGTGACTCCGATCCCGCCGATCCGCGTCGCACCAAGATGCTGCGCGCCACCCTCGCCGAGGCCATCGCCCAAGTGCGCGACGGTTTCCCCTCCCTGCGAGAACGTGCCCCGCACCAGCGAAAGGCCCAGGACTAATCGTGGCTTCATTCCTCTACCGCCTTGGGGCCCTGGCCTACCACCGTCGCTGGATGGTGCTGGGCATCTGGACAGTGCTGCTGCTGGCCATCGGGCTCAGCGCGGGCGCCTTCATGGGCAAACTCACCAACACCTTCTCCATCCCCGGAATCGAGACCCAACGCACGCTGGACCGGATGAAGGTGGAGATGCCCGAGCTGGCCGGCGGCACCGGATCCATCGTCTTCCGCACCCAGGACGCCATGGGCTTCACCACCGCGTAGCGCGATGCCGTGGAGTCCTCGCTGGCTGATCTTGCGGGGCAGTCGGAGGTCACCGAGGTCGCCAAGCCATTCGAGGTGCAGGACCAGCTCGACGAAGCCGACGCGCAGCTCACCGAGGGACAGGCAACCCTTGACGAGGCAGCCAAGAACCTCGAAGAAGGCAAGAGAAAGCTCCCCGAGGGCAAGAAAGCGATCAAGAAGGCACAGGCCAAGATCGATTCAGGCCGGCAGCAGCTGGAGGCGGCCAAGACCGAACTCGCCGACGGCCAGGCCCAGCTCGATGCCGGGAGGGCCAAGCTCGATGACTCCGCCAAGAAGCTCGCCGCCGGGTCGGCAACGCTCAAGAGCGGGCAGGGCCAGTTATCTGGCGCCCAAAAGGACTGGGACGCGGGCAACAGCAAATACCAGGCCGGCGCTAAGCAGGTCACCGACGGGCACAAGGCACTGGCTGCGGGCCAGGCCGAACTCGATGCAAACGCCAAGAAGATTGCTGCCGGCCGGGCCGAGCACAAGGCCGGAATGAAGAAGATCCTGGGCGGCCAAAGCCGCGCCACCGTCGAAAAGCAGCTGGCCCAGGCCAAGAAGGAAGCCACCACGGGATTGGCGCAGGCCAATGCAGGACTCAAAAAGATCAACGCCGGCATCACACAGGCCGAACAGGGGCTTGCCACCTCCGAGGCTGCGCTCAAACACATGCTCGCGCTTCCCCGGGACCAGCAGGACCCCCAGGTGATTGCCACGCTGAAGGCACAGATCGCGCAGCTGAAAACCACCCTGGACGGCAAGGGCGCCGATCCCGGGCTCTACGCACAGGCCAAGGTGGTGCTCCAGGCCAAGGGCCAGTCCGAGGCCGGACTCAAGCAGGTCGCCCAAGCCACGGAGGGCCTGAAAACACTGGACTCGGCCAAGGCTGAGCTCGACGCCGGGGCCAAGAAACTTGCCGGCGGCCAAAAAACGCTGAAGTCGCAGCGGGCCGAACTGGACGCGGCTGCCGCCAAGCTGCCGGCGGCCAAGAAACAGCTCGATGCCGGTGCCAAGGAACTGGCCACCAACCGCGCCAAGCTGGAGGCCGCCGCTTCCAAGATCTCCGCCGGCGAAGCGCAGCTGCGTGCCGGCCGTGCCGATCTGGAGGCAAACGCCGCCACGCTGGTGGCCGGCCAGCAGGGAATCGATGAGAACCAGGCCAAGCTCGACGCCGGGCAAAAGTCCCTCGACGAGCAGTCCGCGGGTCTGCCCGATGCCGCGAAGAAGCTTGAACAGGGCACCAAGGACATGGCCGCCGGACAGTCCGATTTGGAATTCGCCAAGCGCCAGGCCGGCGCGTCCACCGGCATGCGCTTTGTCTCCGCCGACGGTTCCACCGCGGTGGCCCACGTGACATTCGTGGGCCAGACCGACTCCCTGACCACCGAGCAGCGCGCGGACATCCAGGCCATCGCCGAGGGGCCGGAGGCAGCCGGCGTCGAGGTGCTCTTCTCCAAGGAGATCCTCCAAGACCTTTCCTCGATCTTCGGTGCTGCGGAAATCATTGGACTGGCGGTTGCCGCGGCGGTGCTGCTGATCATGCTTGGCACCCTCGTTGCCGCGGGCCTTCCGCTGCTGATGGCCGTGCTCGGCGTGGGGGCCGGCGTGGGTGGAACCCTCGCCTTGTCCTCGGTGATAGAGATGGCATCGATCACCCCCGCCCTGGCGCTGATGCTGGGACTGGCGGTGGGAATCGACTACTCGTTGTTCATCGTGCACCGGCACCGCCGCCAACTTCTCGACGGGGTTCCGGTGGGTGAATCCATCGCCCGGGCCACCGGGACCAGCGGAAACGCCGTGGTCTTCGCCGGGCTCACCGTGGTCATCGCGCTTTCGGCGCTCGCCGTCCCTGGCCTGCCGTTCCTGAGCGTGCTGGGCCTCTCGGCAGCATTCACCGTGATGATGGCGGTGCTCATCGCCATCACCCTGACCCCGGCGCTGCTGGGATTCATCGGCACCAAACTGATCTCCAAGCGGGCATGGAACCGTGCCGGGGCCGGCGGGGGCGAGCCGCAGGCACCGCGCAATGATGCGGGAAACCGCGGCTGGGGCGCGAAAGTCACCCGCCGCCCGTGGATCGCGACGATCGCCAGCATTGCGGTACTCGCTATCGTGGCCCTTCCGGCCATGCAATTGCGCACCGCACTGCCCGACGGAAGCGCCGAACCGGTGGATTCGGGTGCCTACAAGGCATACGAGCAGATGAGCGATGCATTCGGCGCCGGCTTCAACGGCCCGCTGCTGGTGCTCGCTGACTTGCCGCCGGACCTTGATGCACGCGGCGCCGATGAAGCCAACCTGGATGTTGCCGATCAGCTGCGCGCCATGCCCGGCGTGGTGGCCGCGATCCCCGTGCGGGTCAACGACGAAAGGAACCTGGGCGCCATCCAGGTCATCCCCGCCGAAGGCCCTTCCAGCGCCCAGACCGAGGAGCTGGTGCACCAGCTGCGTGACGCTGCCGGGCCCATCGAACAGGAGACCGGTTCGCACATCGCGGTCACCGGCCAGGTGGCCGCGCAGGTGGACGTCTCGGAGAAGCTCGCCGAGGCTCTGCCGCCCTACATCGGGATCGTGGTGGGCCTCTCGCTGATCCTGCTCCTGCTGGTCTTCCGCTCGGTGGTGGTTCCGCTGCTTGCCACGGCCGGCTTCTTACTCTCCTTGGCGGCTGCATTCGGTGCAACCGTCGCGGTCTACCAGTTCGGCTGGCTAGGCAGCGTGTTTGACGTGAACGTGCCCGGGCCGATCATGAGCTTCTTGCCGATCCTGCTCACCGGGATCCTCTTCGGGCTGGCCATGGACTACCAGGTCTTCCTGGTCGCCGGGATGCGCGAGTCCTTTGTGCATGGGGAAGCGGCGCGCGCCGCGGTGCGCTCCGGGTTCGCCCACGCCGCTCCGGTGGTCACTGCGGCCGCGCTGATCATGACCAGTGTGTTCGCCGGGTTCGTGTTCTCCCACTTGACGATGATCCGCGCGATCGGGTTCTCGCTGGCCATCGGCGTGCTCTTTGACGCTTTCATCGTGCGGATGACGTTAACACCGGCCATCATGCACCTGCTGGGGCATCGTGCCTGGTACATCCCGCGCTGGCTGGATCGGATCCTGCCGGACGTGGACGTGGAAGGTTCGAAGATCGAGGCTCTGCCCGATGCGCACGGTGCCCGGGACAACCAGGATCCCGGTGGCCCGCATCCTCCCTCCGCCCGGGATACGGTTGATGCATGAGTCAAAACCCGAAGCACAGCGCCACCACCATTTCCCCGGCCACCGATCCCCGCGGGGAGATCGAGAACCCCGAGGACCTTCCGTTGCTGGTGCTGGCCTCGGCTTCCCCGGGCCGCGCCAAGGTGCTCACCGACGCCGGAATCGACTTCGCCATCCAGGTCTCCACGGTGGATGAGGACATGGCGCTGGCTCGCGCCGTCGAGCGATTCGGCGAGCTTGGTCCGGCGGATACGGCATTGCTGCTGGCCAAGGCCAAGGCCGAAGACGTGGCGGGGTTGGAGAGCACCGACGGCGCAGTGGTGCTGGGTTGCGATTCGGTGTTCGAATTTGAGGGAGCCGTCTACGGCAAGCCCTACACCGCAGAGGCAGCCACCGAGCGTTGGTCCGCCATGAGCGGGAAGTCCGGCATCCTGCATACCGGACACTGGCTGGTCGACAACCGCTCCGAGGAAGACGAGGACGGCGGCAGCGGGGCGACCATCGGCGCCGTTTCCTCCACACGCGTAGACTTCGAGAACATCGGCACCGAGGAAATCGCTGCCTACGTCGCGACCGGCGAGCCGTTGCCGTGCGCCGGCGGGTTCACCCTTGACGGACGCGGGTCCGCCTTCATCCGCGGCATCGAGGGCAACCCGCACACCGTGATCGGGCTGAACGTCGCCACTTTGCGCGAGCTTCTCCACGAGGCAGGGCTCTCGATCACCGACGTTTGGCTCTGAGCAGCAACTCGCCTCGAGGCGGGTTCGTCATCGTCGCCGGTTTCCGGACCCGCCGTTGCCAGGTTCCCCCTGCCACACCGTTACACCGGACGAATGGTTCCTGGTTCATGAAAAGTACTTACATAATTGGAAAGTAGTTTCTACGCTGAATGAATACCACGACGTAGGAGGAACAATGAACACCCCGAACCGCACCCCCGCCAACGGCTCACAGTCCGCTTGGCTCGGCTTCGCGATGGGAATCGCATCCATGGCCGCCCTGTTCATCTACGGACTCACCAGCCACTCGCAAGGAATGCTCGTGATGAGCTCCTCGATGGCAGCACTGCTGTGCGCAGTGTGGGCAACAACCAGCGCCGTCACCCGGAAGAAATCGCGCAACTAGCAGCGATGCGCGCTGAGCACCCGCTGCAATGAGGCATCCACGGACAAGGAGCGAGGATCGCGACAAGTCCGTGAGTTGTAGGAGTCCTACAAAGAAACGGTGACTTAGTGACGACACAGGGGGCTTTGGGGGTATATATCCCACAAGCGCGGGTAGGCTCCACAAGAGCATATTTAAGGAGTTAACCCCTGCCATGAGTCAGTTGACGAAGGTTCTCATCGCCAATCGCGGAGAAATCGCCGTACGCATCATCCGCGCAGCCCGCGACGAGGGCATCGGTTCGGTTGCCGTCTACGCCGAACCGGACCGCGAGGCGCTGCACGCCCGTCTGGCCGACGAGGCCTATTCGCTGGGTGGTTCCACGGCCGCGGAGTCGTACCTGGACATCGAGAAGATCATCGAGGTCGCCAAGCGTTCAGGTGCCGATGCCGTTCACCCCGGCTACGGTTTCCTGGCCGAGAACGCCGGGTTCGCCCAGGCCGTGATCGATGCCGGGCTGATTTGGATCGGCCCGCCACCGGCAGCCATCGAACAACTCGGCGACAAGGTCCAGGCCCGCCACCTGGCCAAGAAGGTCGGAGCCCCGCTGGTACCCGGCACCAAGGACCCGGTGGCCTCTTCCGAGGAGGTGCTGGCCTTCGCCGACACGCACGGGCTGCCTCTGGCCATCAAGGCTGCCTATGGCGGAGGCGGGCGCGGCATCAAGGTGGTGCGCAACCGCGAGGAAATCGCGGAGGCCTACGAATCGGCGGTTCGCGAGGCCGTTGCAGCCTTCGGCCGCGGCGAGTGCTTTGTCGAACGCTTCCTGGATGCACCTCGCCACGTCGAGACCCAGTGCCTGGCCGATGCCCACGGCAACGTCGTGGTGGTGTCCACCCGCGACTGCTCGCTGCAGCGCCGCAACCAGAAGCTGGTTGAGGAAGCCCCAGCCCCGTTCCTGACGCAGGAACAGAACACGCGCCTCTACGAGGCCTCCAAGGCCATCATGATCGAGGCCGGCTACATCGGCGCCGGCACCTGCGAGTTCCTGGTCTCTCAGGATGGCGTCATCTCCTTCCTCGAGGTCAACACACGATTGCAGGTCGAGCACACGGTCTCCGAGGAGATCACCGGGATCGATCTGGTCCGCGAGCAGTTCCGCATGGCCCGCGGCGAGGAACTTGGATACACCGACCCCGAGATCCGCGGCCATTCTTTCGAGTTCCGGATCAACGGCGAGGACGCTGGACGCGATTTCATGCCCGCCCCCGGCACGATCACCACGATGAACCTGCCCACCGGGCCCGGGGTACGCGTGGATTCGGGCGTCGAGGCCGGGGAGACCGTCTCCGGGAACTTCGACTCGATGATCGCCAAGCTCATCGTCACCGGCGCCACCCGCGCACAGGCGGCCCAGCGGGCCCGTAGGGCGCTGGATGAGTTCCGCATCGAGGGAATGCCCACCGTACTGCCCTTCCACCGCGCGGTCATGGCCGATGAGGCATTCACCCCCGAATCCGGTCCGTTCTCTATCCATACCCGCTGGATCGAGACAGAGTTCAACAACCAGATCCCCTCCTGGGACCCTGCCACCGCAGGAACCCCCGAGGAGGACGCCGGACGCAATGCGATCACCGTTGAAGTCGGCGGCAAGCGCCTCCAGGTCGTGCTTCCCGCATCCCTGGGTTCGCTGGGATCGGGATCCAACGGCAAGACCCGTAAGAAGAAGCGCCCGTCCTCGCGATCCTCTGCGGCAGCCGGTACCTCGGGGGCCGATCTGGCCTCCCCCATGCAGGGCACCATCGTCAAGGTGGCCGTCGCCGACGGGGACACCGTCTGCGAGGGAGACCTCATCGTGGTCCTGGAGGCCATGAAGATGGAACAGCCATTGACCGCGCACTGCGACGGCGTGATCTCGGGGCTCAGCGCGGTACCGGGCGACACCGTTTCGGCCGGCACCGTCTTGGCGTCCATCGGCGAGTAGCCGACCATCCCATCAGTACACGTCCCAAGGGCGGTTCAGCCATCTTATGGTGGCCGGGCCGCCCTTGGTCCCTGCCGCCAGTGCCTTCCTTTGCACACCCCGGGATACCGCCGGATGACCGGCCACGGGCCAAAGGTCCTAGGCTGGTGGACATGGCACCGGAAATGTTTGCAGAGGGCACCGACCCGCGGCTAGATCCCCCGCCGTGCGGGTCCGAGTTCGAAACGCTGATGGGGTTCCTGGACTACCAACGACAAACCCTCGAGGCCAAGTGCTCCGGTCTCGATGCCGATGCGCTGGCATCCCGCTCCGTGCCGCCTTCCGAGCTGTCGCTGTTGGGACTGGTGCGCCACCTGAGCGACGTGGAGCGTTTCTGGGTCAGGTGTTCACTCATGGGCCAGGACGATGCCCCGCTGTATTGGCTGGATGACGGATGCGACACCGACTTCGATTTCCCGGAACTGGATGCCTCCGGTGTCCAAGCCTCGTTCACGGCATGGAAGGACGAGGTGGTATTCAGCGATGCGGCCCTCGGCAGCGAGCCGCTGGGTCGCTCGGTCCTGGTGCCGCTCCACGGCGAGGTGTCTGTGCGTTGGATCCTGGTGCACTTGATCGAGGAGTACTCGAGGCACAACGGCCATGCCGATCTCCTGCGCGAGAGCATTGACGGCCTCGTCGGCGAATAGCCGGTCGAACCCGGACGGCAACGGCGCTTTAGTGCGTCCGGTGCCCGCGCTCCTTCAAGAGGTAAGCGGGCGCCGGACGGTCCTAGCTGGTCGCCGCGTTCAGCGCGACCGGTTGGGCATGTGCCTTAAGCGACATTGTTCTCGTAGTCGACGTCGGTGGTGTCCTTGGTCAGGAACAGCGCCACGAGCGTGAGCACCGCGGCGCCGGCCAGGTAGATCCCCACCCAGGTGGTGTTGCCACCGCCGAACTGCCACAGCGCGATCGCCACGAACGATGCAGGGGCGGCACCCAGCACCGATGACAGGTTGTAGGCGACGGCCGAGCCGGTGTAGCGAACATTCGAGGGGAAGAGCTCGGGAAGGTAGGCGGCCATCGGACCGAAGGTCAGCCCCATCAGGGTGAAGCCCAGGATGAGCCCGGCCATGGCAGCACCCTTGCCCGGGCCGAACATCAGTGCCCAGGACGCTCCCAGTGCCAAGATGCCGAAGGTGACCCAGATCAGGAACTTGCGGCGGCCGAACTTCTCCGCCAGCGGGCCCGAGACCACGGTGAAGATCCCGAAGAAGACGACGCCGATGATCAGCATGGTCAGGAACTCGGGGCGGTCGATGCCCAAGCCCGGGGCGAAGGCAGCCTCCGCGGCGGAATCGAACACCTTGCCCTTTGCTTCCGCGGCTGCGCGCGCGGCTTCCACGGTGGCCGGGGCGGTGCCGTAGGTCAGGGTGAAAGAGGTCATGAGGTAAAAGAGCACGTAGGTGGCCAGCATGATGAATGTTCCGGCCAGGACCTGGCGCCAGTGGTGCGTCATCGTTGTCTTGAACGGGGACTTTGCCACCTTATCCTGCTCCACAACCTTCTGGAAGGAGACGGATTCAACGAGCTTCAGCCGCACCCACAACCCCACGGCAACCATTACCGCGGAAAGAATGAACGGGATCCGCCAGCCCCAGGCCATGAACTGCTCCGGAGTCAGGCCAATCTGCAGTCCCACGAAGATCAGGTTGGCGATGATGAAGCCGATGGGCGCGCCAAGCTGCGGGAACGTGCCGTAGATAGCGCGCTTGTTTGCCGGGGCGTTCTCCGTGGCCAGCAATGCGGCACCGGACCATTCCCCTCCAAGGGCCAGGCCTTGGGCGAAGCGCAGCAGCACGAGCATCAGCGGAGCCAGGACCACGAAGTTGCCTTGCGCCGGGGGCAGGAACCCGATCAGGAACGTCGCAATGCCCATGAGCAGCAGCGAGGCCACCAAGGTACCCTTGCGCCCGATCTTGTCGCCAAAGTGCCCGAAGAGCACCGAACCCACGGGGCGGGCCACGAAGGCCACGCCGAAGATCGCGAATGAGGAAAGGATCGCGTTGACGTTTGACGCGTTGGGGAAGAACAACGTCGGGAAAACCAGGACCGATGCCGTGGCATAGGCGTAGAAATCGAAGAATTCAATGGTGGTGCCAATGAGACTGGCAAACAGCACGCGTCCGCGTGTGTTTTCTGTTGGTGCTGTAACCGCGGTCTTGTTCGACATGGGCTCGTGATTCTCTTGGTGGGTTCATGCGAGTTGTTATCTGACAAGTTTAGGTTGCACGTCCACTGCGTGGACACTCGTTCCATTATTTGGACAAGTGTGCTGGATGTCTCACCAAATACGCAACCTTATCCTCTGGTGTGCCGTCCAATCGCGGCTTAAACGCAAGTGCCGTCGCGGGCCGCACCGGTAGGGATGCGACCAGCGACGGCCCATGCGCGGTGCCGCACCGGTAGGAGCGCCGGTGAAAAAGTCCCTAGAGGTGGACGTGGAGGCGGCGCGCCGCCTCTGAGATCGACCCGGAGAGCGATGGGTAGACCGAGAAGGTTTCGGCGATGTCATCGACGTGGAGGTTGTTGTGCACGGCCATGGCGATGGGGAAGATCAGTTCGGAGGCACGCGGGGCAACCACGACACCGCCGATGACCGTTCCGGAACCTCGACGGGCAATGATCTTTACGAAGCCCTGGGTCACGTTCATCATCTTGGCGCGGGCGTTGGTGGCCAGATTCAACTTGATGATGTCGGCCTGGTACTTGCCGTCCTCCACCATGCGCTGGGTGACGCCGACGGTGGCGATTTCAGGCGAGGTGAAGATGTTCGCGGAGACCTCGGTGAGCTTCAGCGGCTTGACCGAGTCGCCCAGCAGGTGGGCCATGGCGATGCGGCCCTGCATGGCCGAGACCGAGGCAAGGGCGAAGACGCCGGTGCAGTCACCCGCGGCATACACGTTGGTTGCGGTGGTGCGCGAAACCCCGTCGACCTTGATGTGGCCGGACTCGGTGAGCTTGATGCCCGCCTCTTCCAGCCCGATGCCTGCTGTGTTGGGGATGGAGCCGACGGCCAAAAGGCAGTGGCTTCCTTCGATGACCCGGCCATCGCTCAGGGTGACCTTGACCCCATCATCGTCACGGACCACGGCTTCAGCGCGGGACTTGGCCACCACGTTGACGCCGTTGAGCTTGAAGGCCTCCTCGAGGACTTCTGCAGCGTCGGCGTCCTCGCCTGGCAGCACGCGGTCGCGCGAGGAAACCAGGGTCACCTTGGTGCCCAGCAGGTTGTAGGCCGAGGCGAACTCGGCACCGGTGACGCCGGAACCGACGACGATCAGGTGCTCGGGGACTTCCTTGAGGTTGTAGACCTGGGTCCAGTTGAAGATGCGTTCACCGTCGGGAATCGCGGTGGGCAGTTCGCGCGGATGTGCCCCGACGGAAACCAGCAGGGCGTCGGCGTCGATCTTTTCGATGCTGCCGTCGGCGCGAGTCACTTCGACGGTTGAGGCATCGAGCAGCTTGCCGTCGCCGATGACCACCCGGACGCCGACCCGCTCAAGTCCCATGTGGATGTCGGAGGACTGTTCCCGGGCCAGTTCCAGCAGTCGGGCGTTGACCACGGACAGGTCGGCGACCGTCTCGGTGTCCCTGTCCCCGACCATGACGCCGAAATCCCGTGCTCCGGACACCCTGCGCATGGCATCGGCCGTGGCTATCAGGGTCTTGGACGGTACGACGTCGGTCAACACCGCCGAACCGCCCATTCCTGCTCGTTCGACGACGGTGACCTGTGCGCCGAGCTGGGCGCCTGCTATCGCGGCCTCGTAGCCACCGGGGCCACCGCCGAGAACTACGAGTCTGGGGGAATTGATATCGCGTTGTGCACTCACGATCCCCCATTCTTCCCTACGGCGCAGAGAAGTGCACAACGCACGGAGTTTGCCGCCACTCGGATCAGTGGGTTTCCCGCTGCGCGCATCGGGCCGCAAGCCCGTCACCTGACAAGCAGTGCTTCCACCGGTAGGTTTAACCCCGTGATCGATAACGCATCTGCCCCCTTTGACCTGGCCACAGCCGCCGCCGAGAAGATCGCCGAACTCACCGGCGTCCCGAGACATGACATTGCCCTGGTGCTCGGCTCCGGGTGGGGTGAGGCGGCAAACCTTATCGGTGAGACCACCCACCGCATCGATGCCACGGAGCTGCCCGGCTTCCATGCCGCAGCCGTACCCGGGCACGTGGGCACGATTTCATCGGTGCTCACCTCCTCCGAAAAGCGCGTGCTGGTGCTCGGTGCCCGCACCCACTTCTACGAAGGCAAGGGCGTGCGTGCCGTGGTCCATGGCGTACGCACCGCCGCTGCCGCCGGGGCGAAGACCATGGTGCTGACCAACGGCTGCGGCGGGCTGGACCCGGCGTGGACCCCAGGCACCCCGGTGCTGATTTCGGACCACATCAACCTCACCGCCACATCCCCGCTGGAGGGCGCCACGTTCGTCGACCTCACGGATCTATACTCCTCGCGCATCCGCGCACTGGCCAAAGAGGTGGACCCGTCACTGGATTCCGGGGTGTACGCGCAGTTCACCGGCCCACACTACGAGACCCCGGCCGAGGTGCAGTACGCCAAGGTGATCGGTGCCGACCTGGTGGGCATGTCCACGGCACTCGAGGCCATCGCCGCGCGCCACGCCGGCATGGAGGTCTTCGGGATCTCACTGGTCACCAACTTGGCGGCCGGCATCTCCAAGGGCGCCTTGAGCCACGCCGAGGTCATCGAAGCAGGCCAGTCCGCGGGCCCGCGTATCTCCGCGTTGCTGGCCGGCATCGTCGCCAAGCTCTAGCACCCACGCCCTGCACCCGTTTTCATCGCGCAAAGGACTTAACGACCATGAGCACCCCCGACCAGGAACCCGGATTGCTTCAGCGTGCCGCCGATTGGGCTGCCCAGGACCCCGATCCACGCACCCGGGCGCAGCTTGAGGCCCTCTGCGGCAAGGTCCGGGGCGGGGACGACGCCGCGCTGGCGGAGTTGGAGGATCGATTTTCTTCGTTCCTTGCCTTCGGCACCGCCGGGTTGCGGGCCGAACTGGGGCCGGGTCCCAACCGGATGAACTCGATGGTGGTGCGGCGCACCGCGGCGGGAATCGGCCGCTTCCTGCTGGCCAAGGCGGACGGAAGCTACACTCCCAAGGCCGTCATCGGCTTCGATGCGCGGCACAACTCCGATGTTTTTGCCGACGAATCCGCTGCGGTGCTGAGCGCAGCGGGCATCGAGGTCCAGTTGCTACCAACCGCGCTGCCGACGCCGGTACTGGCCTGGGCCGTGCGCGAGCTCAGCGCCGAGGCCGGGATCATGGTCACCGCGAGCCACAACCCGCCGGCCGACAACGGCTACAAGGTTTACCTCGGCGGACGTGTGGAAACCACATGGGGCCAAGGCGCCCAGATCGTCAGCCCTGTCGATGCGCAAATAGCCGCACAGATCGACCATGACGAACCGATCGCTGGAATCGCGCTGGTCAAAGAAGGCTGGGAAGTACTGCCCGGTGCGGGGGAAGCCGGAGATATCGAGGGCGCCTACCTGCGGGCAATTTCCTGCGTCGTTCCCCCGGCTATGGGGGCCGGTGGCGACGACCTGGCCGCCGCCCGGGAGAAACTGCGGATCGTCCTCACGCCCATGCACGGGGTCGGTGGGCATACCATCTCCCTCGCGCTGGGCAGCGCGGGCTTTTCCCGGGTGCGATTGGTGGCTGAACAGGCCGAACCGGACCCTGACTTCCCCACCGTGTCCTTCCCTAACCCGGAGGAACCCGGGGCCCTCGACCTGGCCCTGGAGCTGGCGACCAAAACCGACGCAGACCTCATCATTGCCAACGATCCCGACGCGGACCGTTGCGCAGCTGCGGTCAAGTTCCCCGACACCGGATGGCGGATGCTGCGTGGGGACGAAGTGGGATGGCTGCTGGGGGCACGCTGCGCCGAAAACGCCGCGACCGGTGCGGTGCTGGCAAACTCGATCGTCTCCTCACGGATGCTTGCTTCGATTGCCTCGGCCCATTCGCTGGCGCACGAAAACACGCTGACGGGCTTCAAGTGGATTTCCCGCGTACCGAACCTGGCTTTCGGCTACGAGGAGGCACTGGGCTACTGCGTGGCCCCGGGCCTGGTTCGCGACAAGGACGGCATCTCGGCGGGGTTGCTGCTGGCCGATTACGCGGCGGAGCTCACGGCCGCGGGTTCCTCCCTGCCTGCGGTGCTCGACCAACTTGCGTTGGACCATGGACTGCACCAAACCGACCAGCTCTCGGTGCGCGTGACGGACTTGGCTAGGTTGGACACCATGATGAGGTCATTGCGGGCTACCCCGCCTGCGATGCTCGGAGGAGAACCCGTCGCCGAACTAGAAGACTTGTCACTGGGTGCGAACCTTCCGCCGACTGACGGAATGCTCTTCCTGACCGAGGCCAACACCCGGGTGATTATCCGGCCCTCGGGCACCGAACCCAAGCTCAAGTGCTATCTCGAAGCCATCGCACCGGTAGCCACAGCCGGGGACCTGCCCGCAGCCCGCCTTGCCGCCACGAAGCAGCTCGAGCGGATCAAGGGCGAACTCGCCTCACTGCTGCAGGGCTAACAGCGCACCATGTACCCTTTTCATCATCTGCCTTTCGACCAGGAGCCTGATCTGAACCCCATGAGCACCAACGAGAACAACATCGCTTCGTACATCGACCACACCATCCTGAATGCGGATGCCGGGCTGGCGGATATCCAGCGCATTTGTGCCGAGGCCGCGAAGTACCGGTTCAAGTCCGTCTGCGTGAATCCGATTTGGGTGTCCACCGTGAGCGAGGCGTTGACCGGTTCGGGCGTGCTGACCTGTTCGGTGATCGGTTTTCCCTTCGGCGCGACACCTACCGCCACAAAGGTCTTCGAGGCACGCGGGGCGATCGCCGACGGCGCCAGCGAGATCGACATGGTCATCAACATTGCCGCGGCCGCCGCAGGGAACGAGGAGTCGTTGGTGGCGGACATCTCCGCCATTGCCGACGCAGTGCATGAGGCCGGAGCGATCTTGAAGGTCATCATCGAAACCTCCATGCTCGAGGAGACGGCCAAGATCCTGTCCTGCCGCGCCGCGGTGCGTGCCGGAGCAGATTTCGTCAAGACCTCCACCGGCTTCGGCGGCGGGGGCGCAACCTTGGAAGACGTCGCATTGATGCGCGCAACGGTAGGCCCCGACCTCGGTGTCAAGGCCTCCGGGGGGGTCCGCTCACTGGAAACAGCCCGCGCCATGATCAGCGCCGGCGCCACGAGGCTCGGATCGAGCTCGGGTGTTGCTATTGTAGAGGGTGAACAAGGCACCGAGGGCTATTAGTCTTACCCTGCACGTGCACTGAAATCTGATCACTTTAGGAGAATCGCTGTGTACTCGAACGGCAAGAACTTAGCTCATTCGGGCCAGGGCCGCGGGGCCGGTAACACCATCGCTTTCGTGGTGTTCTTCGTCCTGTTTCTTGGCTGCCTCTACTCGCTGTCGTTCTGGACGCTGGAAAATGCTTGGTGGCCGGGTATCTCCTGCTTCGTACTGGCGATGCTGGCATTCGGCGTCCCACAGCACATCTTGGGGATGTCTGACAAGAACCCTGCCAAGACCGCCACTCAACAGGACTAGCTTTTCTGGCTCGGGATTTTCCCGGGTGGAGGCGGCGAGCCGCGCTCGGCTTTGGATACGCAGCTACTACAGAGCGCCTCCGGGACAGCGCGTAGCTCACCGACTTCTTTTGTTTAACCCTTCCGGGCAAACGAGCCTTGAGGCAGGATCTTCGGCGCCGTGGCGTTAATGTCATTCCGCAACTTCTACAAGCAGTAGAAAAGGTCTGGTCGGCAAGGGTATGATGATTCCAACAGGCTCCTACGGGAGAACCTTGGATCAGGCTTCCCCGATTGAGGAAATGAGCGCTTCACCATGGAAAACACCCCACGCAGCAGGATCGTTGTCGGCATTGACGGTTCAGCACAGTCCATCTCCGCACTGCGCTACGCAGCAACCCTTGCCTCTGCGCTCGGTAACGAGCTGGTGGCCTTCACCTCTTGGCTTCCACGCGTCGCGCTCGAGGACTACACCCCGGATTGGGCACCTGAACAGGACGCCCGCGATGCCCTGGAGAAGTCAATTGTCCAGGCGTTCGGCGATGACATCCCGGAGAACCTTGAGCGTGAGGTAGTCATGGGCCCGGCAGCCCCCAATCTGATCGAGGCCTCCAAGAATGCGGTCATGTTGGTGATGGGCACACGCGGCCGCGGCGGCTTCACCGGCCTGGTCATGGGCTCGGTCTCCAGCTCGTTGGCCGCGCACGCCAAGTGCCCGGTTCTGATCCACCACGGCGAATAGCCGCACCCGCATAGACACCGCCACTCGGATGCCGGGTGCTTTTCCGCATTGCGGTCAAGCACCCGGCATCCTTGCTTGGTACGCCTTGGCGTCTACACCCTGGAACGCGGGGCCTCGACCTCGAAGATGTTGGTCAACACCCCGGAAACCCATTCCAGGATCTTCTCGTCCACGAGGTCCCGACCGCCGATCGGAGAAGTCTGTGGCTTGGGGATCACGATGGCGTCCAAGGTGGGTTTGTCGGCCGCTCCCTTGTACATCCTCGCCAGACGCAGCTGGCGCGAATCGGGCAGGTTTGCAATGGCAGCAGGCGCGAACTTGATGCCGTTGCCCATCATCGCAACATCGGTCAGCCCCAAGGCGCGGGCCCTGATACGGATCCTGGCGACCTCCAAGAGGTTCACCACGGGCGCCGGCGGCTGTCCGTAGCGATCGATGAGCTCGGCCAACACATCGTCGAGCCCCGCAAAGTCAATGGCTGCGGCGATCATCCGGTACGCCTCCAGGCGCAGCCGCTCCCCCGGCACGTAGTCGTGCGGCAGGTGCGCATTGACCGGCAGCTCGATCTTCATCTCTGCCGCTTTTTCAACCTTTTCACCCTTGAAGTCTGCAACTGCCTCTCCCACCAAGCGCAGGTATAAATCGAACCCGACCCCGGCGATGTGCCCGGACTGCTCACCGCCGAGCAAGTTGCCGGCCCCTCGGATTTCCAAATCCTTCATGGCCAGCTGATAGCCGGAGCCCAGTTCGTTATGCGCAGCCACGGCCTTGAGCCGCTCGAGCGCAACCTCGCCCAACGGCTTTTCGGCGTTCCACAGGAAGTAGGCGTAGGCGCGCTCGCGTCCGCGACCCACCCGTCCACGTAGCTGGTGCAGCTGGGACAGCCCGTAATTGTTCGCGCGGTCCACGATCAATGTGTTTGCGTTGGAGATGTCAAGACCGGTTTCGATGATGGTGGTGGAGACCAGCACGTCGAACTTCTTCTCCCAGAAGTCTTGGATGATCTTCTCCAGGCGGGATTCGCTCATCTTGCCGTGGGCGACCTCGACACGCGCCTCGGGAACAAGGTCGCGCAGCTCGGCGGCAATCTTGTCGATCGAGGAGACCCGGTTATGCACGAAGAAGACCTGACCGTCGCGCATCAGTTCGCGGCGGATGGCGGCGGAAATCTGCTGGTCGGTGCGCGGCCCGACGTAGGTGAGCACCGGGTGGCGCTCCTCCGGCGGTGTGGCCAGCGTGGAGGTCTCGCGGATCCCGGTCAGCGACATCTCCAGGGTGCGCGGGATCGGGGTGGCCGACATGGAAAGCACGTCCACGTTGGTCCGCAGCTTCTTGAGCTGCTCCTTGTGCTCGACGCCAAAGCGCTGTTCCTCATCGACGATCACCAGCCCCAGGTCCTTGAACGCCACGGTGTCCGAGAAAAGCCGGTGCGTGCCGATGACAACGTCCACGGTGCCGTTCTTCAGGCCCTCGATGATCTCCTTGGACTCCTTGGCGCTCTGGAAGCGCGAGAGCGTGCGCACGCGCACCGGGAAGCCCGCATAGCGTTCGGTGAACGTCTGTTGGTGCTGGGAGGCCAGCAGGGTGGTGGGAACCAGCACCGCAACCTGCTTTGAGTCCTGTACCGCCTTGAACGCCGCACGCACCGCAACCTCGGTCTTGCCGAACCCCACGTCACCGGAGATCAGCCGATCCATCGGGATCTCGCGTTCCATGTCCGCCTTGACCTCGTTGATGGAAGTCAGCTGGTCGGGGGTCTCCACGTAGGCGAAGGCCTCCTCGAGCTCGGCCTGCCACGGGGTGTCGGCGGCAAAGGCGTGCCCGCGGCTGGCCATGCGCGCCGAGTACAGCCGGATCAGGTCCCCGGCGATCTCCTTGACGGCCTTGCGTGCCTTGGACTTGGTGCTTGACCAGTCCGAGCCGCCCATCTTGGACAGGGAGGGCGCCTCCCCGCCGACGTACCGGGTGATCTGGTCAAGTTGGTCGGTGGGAACAAAGAGCTTGTCTCCCGGGGCCCCGCGTTTGGAAGGTGCGTATTCCAGGACCAGGTATTCGCGCTTGGCGTCCTTGCCGCCGGCTATCTTGCGGGCCATCAGTTCGACGAACCTGGCAATGCCGTGCTGCTCGTGGACCACGAAGTCGCCCTCGACCAACGTCAACGGGTCAACGGCGTTGCGGCGCTTGGCTGCCAGCCGCTTGGCCCCACGCGGCGCATAGGCGCCGGATCGGCCCAGCAGATCCGCCTCGGTGAGGAACCCCAGCTTCAGGGAATCCAACGCGAACCCGCGCCCGGCCTCGGCGGTGGTGATCTCGATCAACCCGTGCGTCGGCTCGTCGTCGAGCGAAGTGATGCGGTGCGTGGGGATCTCTGCATCGTGGAAGAGTTCGGCCAGGCGCTGGGCCGGGCCGGGTCCGTCGGTGGCCACCACGATTGACCAGTCGTCCTTGATCCGCGAGGAGATGAATTCGAGCATTTCCGCCACGTCGCCCTGGTAGCCACGGGGTTCGCGGGCGTCGATGCGGATCGAGTCGGCTTCGGGCAAAAGATCGGTGTCGGCACCCAACGAGGTCAGTGACCACCACGAGACAGCGGCGGCTTGGGCATCCAAGAGGGTCTGGGCCAGGGACGTGAAGTTCCCGGCTTCGAGCTCAGCTGCGGCAGCCTGCGCTTGGGCCTGGGCCAGGTCAAGGGGCGCTGCCCCGCCCTCGGAGGCCGTGGCCCATGCAGCTGCAAGAAACTCCGCGTTGGTGGCTTCCAGGTCGTGCGCGCGCGCCCTGACGCGTTCGGGCTCCATGACCACGGCTATGGATCCGGCCGGAAGCGTGCCCAACAGCGGCACCATGGAATCGACGAGCACCGGTGCCAGGGATTCCATGCCCTCGACGGCTATGCCACCGGCGATCTTCGAAAGCATGTCCCGTGCGGCGGGCATCTGTTCCTGTAGCTTCGCCGCACGGGACATCACCGAGGGCGTGATCAATAGTTCACGGCACGGAGGGGCCTGGATCGCCTCGGGTGGTTCGTTCTCCAGCGAGCGCTGGTCCGCGATGGAGAAGTAGCGCATTGCCTCGATCTCGTCGCCGAAGAAATCGATGCGCACCGGGTGGTCGGAGGTGGGCGGGAAGACATCGAGAATACCTCCGCGCACGGCAAATTCGCCACGGTGCGTGACCATGTCGACGCGGGCATAGGCGGCATCGGCCAGCGCCCTAACGACGGAAGAGAATTCGTATTCTTCCCCGACCTTCAAATCCACCGGTTCCAATTTGCCCAGTCCGGCCACCAACGGCTGGATGACGGCGCGGATCGGGGCGACGATGACCTGCAGGTCCGGGTCCCGGGTTTCGAGCCGACGCAGCACCTGCAGGCGCCGTCCCACGGTGTCCGATCGAGGGGAGAGCCGCTCGTGCGGGAGGGTTTCCCAGGAAGGGAACTCAACCACGGCGTCCTTGGGCAGAAAACCGTGCAGGGAGGCCACCAGCTCCTCGGTTTCGCGTCCGGTTGCTGTCACCGCCAGCACGATCCCGCCGGAAACCTTGGCACGAAGCGCTTCGACGGTCTCGGCGGTGATGACCGCGCGCATCCCCGCCGGGGCCGCGATCTCCAGCTCGTTGGCCCGGGACTCGTACGTGGTCGAAGCGTTGAATCCGACGCGGGTAAAGGAGGTGTCGTGTCGCAATGCTGCGCGCAGGCCGTGAAGCGCCATCGGCTGGGGTCCTTTCCGAAGACCTGGTAGGCGCACAACACAAGTACCCGAGATCCATGTGGATTCCCGGGGTGCGCCGTTCAAGCTTACCGCCGTGGACGGGCACTCCCGGTAAGCTTGTGGCGTTGCACGAAGATTTTGCCTGGCCAATCAATTTTACGGAGTCCTGCCCCATGGCCCTTAACGCCACCACAGATTTGACCCACGCCCCCGAAACCGTCATTGCGACGCTGGCCGACCGATCCTTCGCCGAACACCTGACCGGGATCGTCTCAGGAACGCTCAAGAGCTTCGAGGTCGCCGGGGACACCGCAGCGGCGTTCACCCTGACCACAGTGCGCACCTTGCCCACCGACAGGGCGCCGGAGATCGCGCGCAAGTTCGTGGGCCAGACAGTGGACGTCACCCAGGTCGAATCTTGGTCGGCGCCTGCAGCCGACGGCAGTCGCGAGGCGACCTTGAAGGTCACCGTCGGTTCACTGCCGGTCTCGGTCTCCGGCACCGAGTCTTTGACGGCCACCCCCACCGGATCCGTCCTGGGCCTCGAGGCGACGGTGTCCTCCTCCATCCCGTTCGTGGGCGGCAAGATCGCTTCGGCCGCTGAGCCGTTCATCTCCAAGGCATTGGCCTTGCAAGGGGCCAAGGTCTCCTCCTGGATCGAACGCGGCTAAAGCACCCCCCGGCGTCCATGGCCTGGATAGTTCGGCAGAAGTCGTGCCTGCACCGGTCGGGTGGATGGCCGCCACGTCCTGACACCTTGGTCGCGGATCCCACGGCATGTTAGGTCCGGCACCAGGGCAACCGGCAGCGAAAATTACGCAGCGACTGAGGTCGTGACGTAACGCAAAAGTGCGCAGGGACACGTTTAAGCGTTAGTGTGGTTTTTGGTGTGCCGGGAAGTCTGGTCGGCGATAACTTCAGCCTCCCTAAAAAGAATCGAAGAAGACCATGAACCAAACACCCCCACCAGCCAACAAACCCAAGACGGTTTTTGGCCCCGGGAGTTACACCGAATCCCTCCGAATCGGAGAGATTCTCCGCAAGGAAACGGTCGGCGGGCTCGTCCTGATCGTTGGCGCGATCATCGCGCTCGTCTGGGCCAACTCACCGGCATCCGACAGCTACTTCGCCCTTCGTGATTTCACCATCGGCTTCGAGGTCTTCGGTATCGACCTGAACCTGTCGCTCGGCCACTGGGCCGCGGATGGGCTCCTGGCAGTCTTCTTCTTCCTGGTGGGGCTGGAGCTCAAGAAGGAATTCGTCGCCGGGGACCTGCAAGACATGAAACGCGCCATTGTTCCGGTGGCTGCAGCGTTTGGCGGCGTACTGGTTCCCGCATTGATCTTCGTTGCCCTGAACGCTTCGACCGGCGGAGAAACCCTGAGGGGCTGGGCCATCCCCACCGCCACGGACATCGCCTTCGCCGTGGCTGTGCTGGCCGTCATCGGATCGAACCTGCCTTCCCCCCTGCGCATCTTCCTGCTGACCCTCGCGGTGGTTGATGACCTCATTGCCATCGTGATCATCGCCTTCGTCTTCACCGACGAGCTGCGCCCTCCGTACCTGTTGATGGCCTTGGTGCCGATCGGTGCCTATGCGTTCATCTCGCACAAGTGGCCGAAGTTCTTCGCCGCCCGACGCTGGGCACCTTGGCTCATCCTGCTGCCATTGGGCATGATCAGCTGGGCCCTGGTCTTTGGCTCGGGTATCCACGCGACAATTGCCGGTGTGGTCCTGGGCTTCTGTGTCCCCGTCCTGCGCAAGAACAAGGACGAGGTGGAAAAGCCTGGCCTGGCCGAGAAGTTCGAGCATCGTTTCCGCCCGCTCTCCAGCGGTTTCTGCGTCCCGGTCTTTGCGTTCTTCTCAGCCGGCGTTGCCATCGGAGGTCTCGAGGGCTTCTCCTCGGCGCTGGGGGACCCTGTGCTGTGGGGCATCGTCTTCGGCCTGATCTTCGGCAAACCCATCGGCATCCTTGGAGCCACATGGCTGGTCACCCACACCACGAAGGCGAATCTTGCCCCGGGCACCAAATGGAGCGACCTGCTGGGCGTGACGCTTCTTGCCGGGATCGGGTTCACCGTCTCGCTGCTGGTCTCCGAGCTTTCCTTCGGGCTGGCATCGCCGCACTACGACCATGCGAAGGTCGCGATCCTGACCGGTTCGCTGTTGGCCGCCTTCCTCGGTACCTTGTGGCTGCGCCCGCGGGACCGTCGCTACCGCAAGCTCAACGAGCAGGCCGCGATTGACGCCAATGACGACGGCATCCCCGACATCTTTCAGGATCCGGACCAAAACATCTAGCCCAACGTCAGCAAGAACAGAGGCCGGTTGGCTTGCCCCTTAAATTCCACGGGACAAGCCAACCGGCCCCTGCCGTGCCTATGCTTGTCAGCTGTTCGCGGCCAACAGGGCAGCCTCCGCAGCGACCCAGGAGAGCATGGCGCACTTGACCCGCGCGGGGAACTTGGAAACCCCTGCAAAAGCTGCGCCGTCGCCCAGGATATCCTCGTCCCCCACCTTGCTCCCACGCGAGCGCATCAGTTCACGGAACTCATCAAGGATGTCCATGAACTGATCGCGCTCCATCCCGGTGGCCATCTCGCTGAGCACCGAGGCCGACGCCATCGAAATGGAACAGCCGTCGCCCTCCCAGGAAACGTTTTTCAGCACCGTGCCGTCGAGCTGGACCCGTAGCGTGATGTAGTCCCCGCATACGGGGTTGTGTTGTATCGACTCCCCGTGGGCCACTCCGGCCGGGGCCTCGAGCAGCCCGGCACCGTGCCGCTCCCTGGCGTGGTCGAGGATGATCTGCTGGTACAACTGGTCAAGGTCGCTCATTTGCCCACCCGGAAGTATCCGCGCACATCGGAGACGGCATTGAGCAGGGCGTCGATGTCACTGGTGGTGTTGTACAAGTAGGTGCTGGCCCGGGTGCTGGAAACGATGCCCAGCGCACGGTGCAAGGGCTGCGCACAGTGGTGGCCGACCCGCACGGCAACACCGCGTGAGTCCAGGAATTGGCCAACGTCATGCGGGTGCACGTCCTCGATGACAAACGGTGCAGTGCCGATGCGCTGCGCTCCCCCCGTTGGGCCCAGCACGCGCACACCGGGGATGGATGCCAGTCCGCTGAGCATCCGCTGGCCCAGCTGCGTCTCCCAGGCAGCAATGCGCTCCATGCCTACCTCGCGCAGGTAGGCCACAGCGGTGGCCAATCCATGGGCCTGTGAGATGCGTTGGGTGCCGGCCTCGAAACGCATCGGGGAGGGCAGGTATTCGGCTTTCTCCATGGTCACCGAAGTGATCATCGACCCGCCGGTCAGGAAGGGCGGCATGGCATCGAGCAGCTCGCCACGGCCATAGAGCCCGCCGATCCCTGTGGGGCCCAGCATCTTGTGCCCCGAAAATGCCATGAAATCCACGTCGAGTTCCTTGACGTCAACCGGCAGGTGCGGGACCGATTGGCATCCATCCAGGACGGTCAAGGCGCCCACGCTGCGGGCCAGCGCAACCAACGCTGGCACATTGGTCACCGTGCCCAGCACGTTCGAGACATGCGTGAACGCCACGACCTTGGTGGCAGGGGTGATAATTGAACCCGCCAGCCCCATCCGCAACGCCCCTGCCTCATCGACGGGTATGAACTTCAGCGTGGCGCCCGTGCGCAGCGCCAGTTCCTGCCACGGGATCAAGTTGGCGTGGTGTTCGAGTTCGGTGACCACGATCTCGTCGCCGGGGCCCAGGGCGAATTTCCTGGCGGCTTCCCCGCCAAGGCCTGCGCTGGCATTGCCAAAGGAATAGGTGATGAGGTTCAGGGCTTCGGTGGCGTTGGAGGTCCAGATGACCTCGTTCTGCCTGGCGCCGATGAAGCTGGCAAGGTCGGAGCGTGCCTGCTCGAAGATGTCGGTTGCCTCAACGGCTAGGGAATGCGCGCCGCGGTGAACGGCTGAGTTGAAGTTCTCGTAGAAATGTTGTTCGGCTTCGTAGACACACGTGGGTGTCTGCGAAGTGGCCCCCGAATCAAGGTAGATCAGCGGAGCCCCGTTGACCCTGCGCTCCAAGATCGGAAAATCTGCGCGTAGGCGCGCGACTTCCACGTCATCAAGTTGATGCGGAAGGGTATCTTGCGTCGTGTGCGATGCGCTGGACACGTTGGGTTTCCTCCGAAGGTTGTTCCATGCCGACGGTGCCTCGAGTGCTCGGCTCCACCGGTCGGGGACTGGACTCGCGGACCGCAGTTAGATTACGGCATCATTTGCTTCGCTAATTCTCCCACGTCAAGGCGCCCATGGCACATAAGTCCACCCTTACCGTTACGGCCCGCGTCGGGACAAGGGCACAAAAGGGGCCGTTAATGAGATGGGGATGCCCAGACCTCGACGGCCGTCCGCTACCGGTCCGTCCCTCGGGGCCCGAAATGGGGCAAGAACGATCCGCTGCCTGCGGCATCAATGAAAACCAAGAATTTTCAGTGGATCGAGCCTGCCGCACGATGGAGGTACCGGTGGAGCCCACTTGGCCTCACGTCCTGCCTATGCGAGGTGGAATTTACGGTGCGCGGCCTCGAGCCCGTTCTTCATCAATTCCTCGACGGCATCAGCCGCGGTGTCCACAAGGAACGGAAGGTCCTTTTTTTCGTCCTTCGAGAAGTCCTTGAGCACATAATCCGCGGTTTCCATGCGGCCAGGGGGCCGCCCCACGCCGACGCGCACCCGCAGGTAGTCCTTGGTGCCCAACGCCTTGGAGATGTCGCGCAGTCCATTATGGCCGCCCTCGCCGCCGCCGAACTTGATCTTCACGGTGTCAAAAGGGACGTCAATCTCGTCGTGCACGGCGATGACATGCTCGTTGCCGACGCCAAAGAACTTCGCCAGGTTGGCCACGGGGCCACCGGAGAGGTTCATGAAGCTCATCGGTTTTGCCAGGATCAGCCGGGGCCCTCCGATTCCCAGGCGCCCTTCAAGGATCTGGGCGCGGGAACTGTGGGTCTTGAACTTTCCACCGGTGCGTGCAGCAAGTTCATCGACGACCATCTGGCCAATATTGTGCCTGTTATGCGCGTAGCCGGGCCCGGGGTTTCCGAGCCCGGCTACAAGCCAGGTTTCGCTAGTCATGCGAGAACCGAGAAGAAATGACTACTCGGCGGAAGCTGCCGAAGCCTCTTCCGGCTCTGCGTCGACGGTGGCCTCGTCGATGGTTGCAACGACAACGTCGGCTTCGATCGCCAGGGCGGTGCCGTCTGGGAGGATCAGGTCCGATGCGAGGATCTGGCTGCCTGCCTGCACGCCGGAGATGTTGGCGACGACGTATTCCGGAAGGGCCACGGCTTCTGCCTCGACGGCGATGACCGGCTGGTCCAGTGACAGCTGGGTGCCTGCGGTGAGCTCGCCTTCGATGTGGACGGAAACGTCAACGATGACCTTCTCGCCCTTCTTGACGATCAGGAGGTCGAGGTGGTCAACCGTCTGGCGCAGCGGGTGGCGCTGGATGTCCTTTACCAGAGTGGTGGTGTTTTCACCGTCAACCGAGATCTTCAGCAGTGCGTTGGAGCCACGAACGGCGAGGGTGGTTGCGGCGATCGGCAACAGGATGCGGACTGGGTCGGTGCCGTGGCCGTAGATGACTGCCGGGATCTTACCGGCGCGGCGGGCCTGGCGCGCAGCACCCTTGCCGAAGTCGGTGCGAAGTTCGCCGTCAAGCTTGATGGTCTTAGCCATGTTGTTCTCCTTGTGGAAGATGATTAATTGGTTCCTGCCCCGCTCGGGCCTAGAAGCATCATCATCCGATTCCCGCTAAGGAGTTGAACGTTAGTGCGGTTCTAGCCTCGTCGATAACGGACCTCCACCGAAATGGAGTTCCCTCGCCTGGACACAATCGATAATTTTAGCAGGACTTGGCCGCCTGGCAGAAATCGGCGGCAGCCGACCCGCTCCCGGCCGAAACAACGTCGGGCCCTTCGGCCATTCCGCGGGCGGAAGACCAAAGGACCCGGGAACGGACGCGCCGTTTTCGCTACAGGACGCTTTAGGCGTCGCCGTCGAAGAGGCTGGTGACCGATCCGTCTTCGAAGACTTCCTTGATGGCGCGGGCCAGCAGGGGTGCGATCGACAGGACTGTCAAGGTCTCGAAGCGCTTGGACTCGGGGATCGGCAAGGTGTTGGTCACCACGACTTCCCGTGCGCCGGACTCGGCGAGTCGCTGCGAGGCAGGATCCGAGAACACGGCGTGGGTGGCGGCAATGATGACGTCCTTGGCTCCTGCGTCCTTGAGCACCTTCACCGCGCCGGCGATGGTCCCGCCGGTGTCGATCATGTCATCGATCAGCACGCAGGTGCGGCCCTTGACCTGGCCGACCACAGTCTTGGAAACCGCCTGGTTCGGGACGGTCAGGTCACGAGACTTGTGCACAAAGGCCAACGGAGCCCCGCCGAGGCGCTCGGCCCACTGCTCGGCAACCCGGACGCGTCCGGTATCCGGGGAAACCACGGTGACCGGATCATCGCCGACGACGCCGCGGATATAATCCGCCAGCAGCGGGATGGCGAAGAGGTGATCGACCGGCCCATCGAAGAAGCCCTGGATCTGTGCGGTGTGCAGGTCCACACTCATGATGCGGTCCGCTCCGGCAACCTTGAACATGTCCGCCACCAGTCGGGCGGAGATGGGCTCGCGGCCGCGGCCCTTCTTGTCCTGGCGGGCATAGGGGTAGAAGGGTGCAACCACGGTGATGCGCCGGGCCGAGGCACGTTTCATGGAATCAACCATGATCAGCTGCTCCATGAGCCAGTTGTTCAACGGTGCCGGGTGTGCCTGAATGACGAAGATTTCCTTGCCGCGCACGGATTCGCCGGAGCGGACGTAGATCTCTCCGTTGGCAAAGTCGTAGGCGCTCAGCGGAAGCAACTCGGTCCCGAGGGCGGCCGCGACCTCTTCAGCAAGCTCCGGGTGCGCACGCCCGGAGGCCAGCACCAGCTTCTTGTCGACGTTATGGATCAGTTCACTCATGGGATCGCTTTCTGGCTCGAACGGGGATCGGAGATGATTTGAATTGTTACTTGGCCTGATCCGTGGATGCGGCGTTCTCGCCGGAATCCAGTGCGGACTTGAATGCGGCCTCCGCGGCAGCGGAACCGGGGCGCTTGGACATCGTCCAGCCCTCCGAGTTGCGTTGCGGAGCAACAGAAAGGGCAAGTGCCCCTGCCGGAACGTTCTTGCGCACGATGGCGCCGGCCCCGGTGTATGCACCGTCCCCGATGGTCACCGGTGCGACAAACACGGTATTGGAGGCCGTGCGTACGTGCGAACCGATGAGAGTACGGTGCTTGTTGACCCCGTCATAGTTGGCCGTGATGTTGCCGCAGCCGATGTTCGTGTATTCGCCGATCTCGGCGTCCCCGGCATAGCCGAGGTGCGAGAGCTTGGAGCCTCGGCCGACAACGATGTTCTTCGTCTCGTAGAATGCGCCGATCTTGGCGTCCGGACCCAGGTTGGTCTTGGGTCGCAGGTAGGCGAAGGGTCCTACGGAGCCGCCTTCGGCAATCGTCGAATCGGTGACATCCGACCTGGTGATCCTTGCGCCCGGGCCCACCTGGGTGTTCGTCAAGGTGGTGTCTGGGCCGATGACGGCGTCCGTGCCAATGGCGGTGCTTCCCAATAGCTGCGTTCCCGGCTTGATGGTCACGTCGTTGGACAAGGCAACCTCGACATCGATCCAGGTGGTTTCAGTGTCGATGATGCTCACCCCGGCGCGCATCCACTTTTCCAGGATGCGGCGGTTCATCTCCTTGCCCAGCGCGGCAAGCTGCACCCGGTCGTTGGCTCCCTCTACCTGCCAGGGGTCCTCTGTCACCACTGCGGCCACGCGGCCACCGGTGGACCTGGCGATGCCCAGGACGTCGGTCAGGTACATTTCGCCTTGCGCGTTCTCGGTGGTGACCTCGGCCAGCGCCGATCGCAGCACCTGCGCGTCGAAAGCGTAGATCCCGGAATTCACTTCCTTGATCGCCCGCTCTTCGTCACTGGCATCCTTGTGCTCGCGGATTCCCAGGACGGTTCCGTCCTTGGCGCGCAGGATCCGGCCGTATCCGGTGGCGTCGTCAAGCAATGCGGTGAGCACGGTGACGGCGTTGCCCTCGCGATCATGCGTGGCGACGAGTTCGGAGAGCAGGTCGGTGGTCAGCAGGGGGACATCGCCATAGGTGACGACGATGGTGCCTTCGAGCGTCGGATCCAGCTGGTCAAGGCCCTGCTGCACGGCGCGCCCGGTGCCCGGGACCTCGTCCTGGTCGGCGATGACAACGGCAGGGTTGATTCGCAGGAGATGCTCAACGACGCGTTCGCGCTCGAAGCGAACCACGGCCACGAGCTGCTGGGGCTCGAGCCCCTCCGCCGCTGCAAGTGCATGGCCGATCATTGACCGGCCACCGATTTCGTGCAAGATCTTGGGTTTCGCCGACTTCATTCGTGTTCCCGCACCTGCAGCGAGAACGATGACAGCGGCTGGTGCGTTTGCGTGAACGCTCAAGATTGGTACTCCCCTGTACTTAGGTTAGCCAGACCGGCGGGGCCAGGCCTCATCATCCTATCCCGGGAAAAGTTCCGGGATTTCAATGAAGTGATGCGTTCCGCCCATAGGATTCGAACCTATACTCCACAGCTCCAAAGGCTGGGGTGCTGCCATTACACCAGGGCGGAATGTGCGTTGAACTTGCCTCGTCGGCACAGTGAACTATTCTGCCACGACTGGGCCCAAGGATGCGACTTCAGGATCGAGGTCGCGCCAATCCCCCTCTCATACCGGCGATTGGACAGCGTTTGGGCCGTATCTGTGCTTACCATGAGGATCATGAGCCCCACCCCACGCCCGCGCACCCGAATGACCGGCGTCCAACGACGATTGCAGCTGATCGATGTCTCACGACAGCTTTTCTCCCTGCGCGGAGTCGACGGCACCACGATCGAGGAAATCGCCCGGGCCGCCGGTGTGTCAAAACCTGTTGTCTACGAGCACTTTGGTTCCAAGGAAGCGCTCTACATGGAGGTGGTGACCAACGAGTATCGGGAGCTGCTTGCCCGCATCACCGAGTCGCTCTCCGGCGATGATTCCTCGCGGGTACTGCTGGAGAAGGCCGCCCTTGCGATCCTGACTTATATCGAGGAATGCACCGAGGGTTTTCGCATCTTGGTTCGCGATGCTCCCCCGTCCCAGCCAGAAGGCACATACTCCACGCTGCTGACCAAGGTGACCGAACAAGTCGAACACATCCTTGCCGATGAATTCGCCCATCGCGGTTTTAGCTCGGAAGACGGATCGATCTATGCGCAGATGCTCGTGGGCATGGTCGCGATGACCGCGCAGTGGTGGCTCGATGCACGACACCCTGACAAGCGGACGGTTGCCGCCCACGTGGTGAACCTTGCTTGGTATGGATTGACCGGCTTACGCAAGGAACCAGGGCTAAGCTGGTGACTTGAGGCGATAGCCTGATTTCCAGTGCTACGAACTCCTTCCAGAATGGCACCGTAGTCCCACCTGCGTAATCATCCTCGTACCCACGTTACCTTTTAAGTAGCCTCTTAAACGGACTCGCTGAGGAAGAACTGAGGTTGCTGGCCTGTTGGTCCCGGCATGATCCACTCCCCCGTTCTTTCATGATCTCTAATGATCTAGGCGGGTCTGGTACCTGCTGGCAGGATGATGCCAACCCACCAAGGTGTGACACGTTAATGATCTGGCCGTGGCCTATCCATGTGCCTTGCCCCAGACCTGTCCATCTTGGTGGAGCGGCATCATCCTGACCCTTCGCCCTGGCTTGATAAAAGGTTGGCCGCAACTACAAGGTTGCGTGCCTCATTAGAGATTTGCCAGACAAGATTTCAATACCAGCCCGATGCCACCAATAACGGTACCCGACTGGAAAGAAGGATCACCGTCATGCCCATCGTGGCAGAAGAATACGACTACGTTACCGGCATCGACACCCACTCGCGCACCCACACCTACGCGATCATCAACACAACTACCAATGCCGGTGTGGGCTGCGAATCCTTCCCCGTCATCAAGCCGGGAATGGACCGGGCCATCGTCTGGATCCGTAGGACCACCAGCGGTGAAATCTTGGCAGCCATCGAGGTCCCCGAAGAACAGGACACAGAGCTCTCGATGCTCTGCGGATTCGATGATGACCTCGCCAAACAGGGAACCGCGACCTCCAACCGCATCCGCGGTCTGCTCACCTGCGATCCACCCGGCCCTGGAACGGGTCATCGGTGAGCACCTTGACCATGTGGCCATGGCCAAACTGCTGGCCAAATACCCGACACCAGCAGCCCTGCGCCGGGCCGGAGAAGCCCACATCGGTGCCCTGCTGCGCAAGTATGCACCCCGGGCTTGGAAGGGCTGGGCCCATGAAATCATCGCTGCCTTGGCTGCCCAAACCGTGGTCGTCTCGGGCACCGAGGCAGCCGGCATCGTCCTGCCCGGACTAGCCCGCATGCTCTCCCAGAACAGGACAGCCCGCGCCAACGTGCTCAAACGCGTAGAGGAACTGGTCACAGAGCACCCGCTGCATCTGATGCTAGATTCCATGCCAGGGGTCGGGATCCGCACCGAACCACGGATCCTTACCGAAGTCACCGGCAAGGACTTCGCCACCGCCGGGCATCTGGCTTCCTATACCGGCTTGGCGCCGGTGACGTGGAGATCCGGGACCTCGATCCGAGGTGACCACTCTTCGCGTAAGGGCAACAAGGTCCTCAAGCGGGCTTTGTTCCTTTCGGCTTTTGCTTCGCTCAAATGCAGGGACTAGGTTTCGCGGGCCTACTACGACCGCAAACGCGCCGAGGGCAAGAAACACAACCAAGCGGTCATTGCTTTGGCTCGTGGACGTTGCAATGTCCTGTTTGCGATGCTCCGCGATGGCAGCATCTATGAAGCCCCGGTAGCCCTCGCGGCCTAATCCATCATGCTTACGGCCCCGCATCCCGGCTCAACGTATCCGAACCGGGCCACGTAGCCTTGCCCAAAAAACGCAGGCCAAAACGTTTCCAGAATAATTCAGGAAAAACCCGAAAAGGACTTGCGAAAAGGATAGGGGCACCCAGCTGTTTCAGTGTCAACGGTCGACCTAGCGTTCCAGCGCCGCTGCGCGCCGTGGAGATCGAAAATCTTGGCATGCTTACCCCCAGAACTGGTGCTAGGGGACCCGTCGGAGAGATGATGGGAATGCTTGCCGTGTCCGACGCCGATTTTTCCTTGGTGCCGTAGTTGGTCCGTACATGAGCGTGGTGCGGGGGGTTCCACGGGAACCGTAGATTGTTGCTGAGAGCACGCGTATTAGAGTCCTGATTTGATTCCGCCCTCCACACGGCAGGCACCATCACCCATAGAAACAATGAGTTCAGGAGGTGTCCCGTGGATCTGGTTCATGAACGTGCCGCGGGTCTTGATATTTCCAAAAGCGACGCGAAGGTCGCCATTCGTGTCCCGGGCAAGCGCGCCGGGACCTTCCACACCGAGGTCACCACCTGGGGCTCAACCACCAACCAGATCCTCGCCCTTCGGGACATGCTGGTTGCCGCGAAAGTCACCACCGTGGTCATGGAGGCGACCAGCGACTACTGGAAGCCGTTCTACTATTTGTTTGAAGACGTCCTGCCGGTGATGCTGGTCAACGCGAAAGCGGCGCGCAACATCCCTGGCCGCAAGACCGACGTTTCCGATGCTTCTTGGTTGGCCCAGTTGGGAGCCCATGGGCTGTTGCGTCCCTGTTTCGTTCCGCCCCCGCCGATTCGGGTGTTGCGGGATTTGACGCGGGCACGCACCATCGCGACCAATGATCGGACCCGTGAGGTCCACCGGCTGGAGAAGTTTTTGGAGTCCACCGGCATTAAGCTCTCGGACTACGTCTCGGAACTGATGGGGGGTGTCCTCCCGGGCCATGCTCGAGGCCCTCATCAAGGGCGAGCGGGACCCTCAGGTGTTGGCGAGCCTGGCCAAGGGGCGACTGCGCCCACGGATCCCCCAACTCGTCGAGGCCCTCACCGGAAGGATTCGAGGAACACCACGCATTTATCTGCACCATGCACCTTGAACGCATCGACTCGATCACCCGGTGGGTCGAGGAACTCACCGCGCGGATCGAGGTGGCAATGGAACCCTTTCAGGTAGCCCGGGAGTTCCTGAGCATCATTCCGGGGGTCTCCATCCTCGTTGCCGATGTCATCGTCGCCGAGACCGGGGCGGACATGTTCACCTTCGAGACCCCGGGCCGGCTGGCCTACTGGGCGGGTTTGAGTCCGGGGTCCAACGAGTCTGCCAGCCGGGTCAAGTCAACCAAGACCCGACCGGGGAACCGCTACTTCAAGGGCACCTTGGGTATCGCTGCCCTGTCCATTGCCGGACATCCCAAGGACAGCTACCTCGGGGCACGCTACAAGCGGATCGTCGTGCGCCGCGGCAAGATGAAAGCCATCGTCGCCATAGAGCATTCCATCCTCACCGCCATCTGGCACATGCTCGCCGAGGGTGAGTGCTACCACGACCCGGGATCGGACTTCTTCACCCAGAAGGACCCCACCCGAACCAAGAACAACGCCGTCCGCCGCCTTCAGGAACTCGGCTACAGCGTCACCCTCAGCACCCGGGAGGCAGCCTGACCCAACCCTATTTTCGTATTAGTACGCTCCCCGAGGTTGGATCATGGCCTTGAGAGTGTGCCACATGATGATGCAGTCTCCCACAACCGACCAATTCTCGACATAATAAAGATCCAGGCGCACGCTGTCTTCCCAGCTCAGGTCACTGCGGCCGTTTACTTGCCATAGACCAGTTAGTCCTGGACGAATCAGCAGACGACGGAAGGTATGGTTTTCGTAGCATTCAACCTCAGTCCGAAGTGGCGGGCGAGGCCCAACCAGAGACATGTCGCCGCGAAGTACATTAAAGATCTGCGGCAGTTCGTCAAGTGAAAGCTTACGCAAAACCCTACCCACACGCGTGACACGCGGATCATTCTTCAGCTTAAACAGCGGACCGGCGCCTTCGTTTTCATGCTGTAGGGCCTCTAGCCGATCTTCCGCGTCTTCCGACATTGTCCGAAACTTGAACATGACGAAGTCCCTACCAGTTTTACCTACACGACGCTGCCTGAAAACGATCGGTCCCTTCGAATCGACACGAACGGTCAGCGCAATGGTTGCAAAAACCGGGGCCAACAGCACAAGTGCGCAACTAGAAAGCCCAATATCCAGCGCGCGTTTGGCCCACATTCGAGCCCCAGAGAACACGGGAGGCTCGACATGCATGAGAGGCAGCCCTTCCACGGGCCGCATCTTGATACGAGGACCTGCGACGTTTGTCAGGCTGGAGGCCAGAATCAACTCCGTATCCGATTTCTCAAGTTCCCAGCTCAAATTCTTTACAGCATCGGAACCGGAATGCAGGGATCCAGCAACCATGACAGCGTCCGCTCCATTGACCCTGATCAAGTGGTCCAGGTTTTCAATGCCGTGCAACACCGGGATATCGCCGATGACGAGCCCCTGGCCGGTGTCCTCGACTATAGCAACGACGTGAAAAATGCTTGCAGACTTCTTTTTGATCTGGTCGACCAGGTATCGAACGTCAGGGGCCCCTCCAATAACGACTACGCGTGAAAGCGTAGCCCCCTGACGAGCCCGGATGTGCAGGATACGGCGCAAGATCCAGCGTGTGAACAACAATGCGACAGTACCGGGAAGGATGCCGAAGATCACCAATTCGTATGGAATTACGCCATGGGAGATAACGGTAGCGATAGCGACGAGTCCGGCACTGAGAATGCTTGCCTCAAGCACCCTTTTGTACTCATCAGAACCCACCCCTAGAACCTGTGGCTGACGAGCCCCTTTCATGCTGAGCATCAGCAACCACAGCATCGCAGCACTAAAAGCAATGAGCACATCAACGCCCTGCAGTAGCGTTCCGATGTTCAGCTGAACTGCAAAGATCAAGCCCGACACTACAAGAGTGTCAACGATCATCAGGGTCTTCACCCAATGCTGCCTACGAACGCGTGCGGGTGCCGCGTACACCGACTTCGTCGGCGAGTTTCGATATGTCCAAGGCATCCCAAATGCCGTTGGACCGGTGACGATAGGTTCCCCGACGCCTGTTGCCATGTATGCCACTCCCCCGTGGATCACGTTTTGAACGAGTCATCACCAGCATTGGATTCTGCCGGCAGATCAGAACTGGAAGATCCCACTTCTGTAGCCCGCGGGCGACCCCAAGATTGCCCGAACTCAGTTCAACACTATGAAACATTCCGTTTAGGTTCACGAGTGGTACATACTCTATTAAGTCGCTATTCATGCGCTCGAGGCAATGCCGCAGTACTTGTCACTACTTGTTCAGACAGCTAGCACTACTTAGTCCACTCCTTCGACACACAATCGCTACCGAAAGCCCCGGCTGGAGGACCATCCGCATCGATCCGCTCCATTTCGTCCAAGAGCCACCAACGCTATGGAGACCGTGCGGCGCTCCGATTGGCAATAGGACCGGCCACTGCCCCCCCCCGTTACCTTTTAAGTAGCCCCTTAAGNGTCTCGGCATGATTCACTCCCCCTGTTCTTTCATGATCCGGGGGGTGCTGTCACCGAGATTCGAGAGGCACCAGGGATATCGCTTATAGGGGCCGGATCCGGATAAGACAGCACCAGTCCAATTGTCGGTCGTAACGTGGATGCCGAGCCGTGGAGCCGTAAGGACGAGCCAGCACTGTTTCATCCGATGCCACCACCCGTTGGTGGCCTGACGATTGAGGTGCGCCATGATCAACGAACACGAAACCATCGACGTTTTTATCGGCGTCGATGTCGGCAAGTCCAACCACCATGCAGTGGCCCTGAACAAGGCCGGGAAGAAGCTGCTGGACAAGGCCCTGCCCCAAGACGAGGCCAAGCTCAAATCCCTGATCAAGTCCCTGTCCAAGCACGAACGGCTGCTCTTTGTGGTGGACCAGCCGGCCACCATCGGTGCGCTGCCGGTCGCGGTCGCCCAAGCGGCCGGAATCCAGGTTGCCTACCTGCCGGGACTGGCGATGCGCCGCATCGCTGATTTGCATCCGTGCGAGGCCAAAAGCGATCCGCGAGACGCCTATATTATTGCCGACGCCGCTCGCACCATGCCCCACACCCTGCGCACCGTCGAGGTCACCGAAGAGCAGGTCGCAGAGCTCTCGATGCTCTGCGGATTCGATGATGACCTGGCCAAACAGGGAACCGCGACCTCCAACCGCATCCGCGGTCTGCTCACCCAGATCCACCCGGCCCTGGAACGGGTCATCGGCCCGCACCTTGACCACGTGGCCATGGCAGAACTGCTGGCCAAATACCCGAGCCCAGCAGCCCTGCGCCGGGCCGGAGAAGCCTGCATCGGTGCTCTGCTGCGCAAGTTTGCACCCCGGGCTTGGAAGCGCTGGGCCAAGGACATCACCGCGTGTCAATGGCAGTTTGAAATTGCCCATCGGCGGCCAACGAAAATGACCAGTGGCGGCAGCCCCTTGACCACCAGCGGCAATACGAATTGACCACTGGCGGCAACGGAATTGACCAGCCGAACGGGAC